>JAJRSQ010000366.1 GCA_024278725.1 Chloroflexota bacterium | reverse complement strand
GCACAGGTCGGTGCAAAAAACGCGCCTCGCAATGACATTTCATAAATCCCCCCTAGATTCTGATTGAGCCAAATTTGCTTTCAGCCGCGAATTTCCACGCCGGGATTTGGGGCTGAATTTTGTTTAAAAGTAAAAACCGGCGCTGCCACGACGCCGGTTTTTGTAGAAGGAGGAGGAATAAAAAGGGGAAAGGAGGGAGGATTATTTGTAGGTCAATTTGGCTGCCAACCAAATTGTGATTAAAGTATACTGCGTGAAAATTAATAGAACCTGAATCTGAGATTAATGGTTCATTAGAAAAGTGAACCGAACAGATGCGGGTGATTGGAATTCTATGAAAATTCGTGGGCAACAATGGTTGCAGTCTCTCTTCGTGGTTTTGGCAGTATTGCTGACACGAAAATTGTGGGCGGAACGGCTGGTGACAGTGCCGGAAATCCACAATTTCCACCGGACGGTGCGTTTTTGGCAGGCATTGGCGGGGAACAACCTGCAAGTGCTCGCCGATGCCCGTTTCGCCGAGCCATTTTCGCAGTGGATGGGCGGGCTGGCGTTGCGACTGGCACAGGCATGGCAGGGCGGCGAAATCTGGGCGGATTGGCTGGCGCGGCATGCGATTGCCAACCCGCCGCTGGCAACCGTGCAGATTTTCCGCGCCGGATTTTTGACCGTCACCCTTGTTGCCGTGCTGGTCATTTTCCGGTTGTTGCGGCGCGACTTCGGGGATGGGCTGGCGTGGGGCGCGATTCTGCTGCTCATCCTTGAACCGGCGGGCTGGGGCTATTCCCGGCTGGCGATGACGGAGCCGGTGCTGGCGATGCTGCTGCCGGCGGCATCGGTGGCGATGCTGGCGGCATTTCGGGGCGATGATGCCGCGCTGTGGCTGGCGGGTGCGCTCACCGGGGTGGTATGGGCAACCGATGTTGTCGGGCTGGTGTTGATACCACTGGCGGCGGCGTGCTGGTTCTTCGCCCGCAGAAAGAGTGGGCGACGCTGGGATTTTTTCGCGGAACGGGTATTGTTTTGGCTGGTGGTATCGCTGGGCACGCTGGCGATTCTTTCCCCGCCGGTGTGGCTGGCGATGCTCGATTCGCCTGCGCAGGTGGGGCAAACGCTGACCCGGCTGTTCCTGCCGCCGCCGCTCGCGCCCTCTTCACTGGCGATATTGGCGCTGCCGGCGAGTCTTTCGCCGGTGGGCTGGCTCGGTTTGCTGGCGGGGGGTATTGTTTGGCGCGATATTCCCGCCGCCCAAAAACCGCTCCACCGCACGCTCATTATTTTGGCGATGGTGGTGCTGGGTTGGCAAACGCTCTTCGACATGCACACGCCCGCCGAAACGCTGGCGGTGATATTCCCGCTGATGCTCGTGGCGGCAATTCACCTCTACCATTTGCCCCAACGCTGGCAGCGTCTTCCCCGCGCGGCGATATTTTCCGCGCTGATTGCCCTTCAGCTTTTGACGGTGTGGCTGGCGCGCCCGTATCTTTTGCCCGCCACCAATCCGTTGTTGGGAAATTTGCCCGTGCGCGCCGGATGGGTGGATTTGCCCGACGGCATCGGCATGGATGCGGTGACGGCATGGCTCAACAATCGCCCCGATGCGCTCGCCGGAATTGTGGGCATTGCCCCGCCGGAAACGCTGTCGTCGCTGTATGTCGGGCGGCTCGCGCCCGTTGATAGCCCGGATGCCGATTATCTGGTTGTTACCCGCACCCAACGGATGCTGGAAATTCCATCCCTGACGGTTTTGCGCTATTATGATGCGCTGATGGAACCGGAATTTTCGGCGACGGCGGCGGGGGAAACGGTGGCGGAGATTTTCGCGGGACCGGCGGTGCGCTCGGCGGTGGAATTGCCGCGCGGGGTTGACCCCGGCGTGCTGCCCAAACCGATTGCCTTCCGTCCCGCCGCCAATGTAGTGCGCCCCGGCGATGTGCTGACGGTGGATGTCCTCTGGTTGGCGGATGAGACTCATCTGAACATCACCTCGGTGTTGAGTTTGCGGGAAGCCGTCACCCTTGACCCAACAGATGCCGACCGGAGAGATATTGTCATCCCGACGGCGGAAATTTTTTCCGAAGCGCCGGGGAAGTTGCAACAAATTGCGCCGGGGTTGGTGGTCAGCCGCCACACCCTTGCCATCCCCGCCGATTTGCCCGCCGGAGAATACACGCTCGCCAGCGACGGGCGACCGGTGGGAACGCTCACCATTTCGGAGAAATAGATGACCGCAACGCAAAAACGGAATCGCATAACCGCAGAATTGTGGGCAGTGTGGGCGCTCATCGTCTTTTTTGCGGTGATGTTTTCCGCGCTGGCGCTGAACCGCCATGCCGCGTTTGAAACCAACGGCTTCGATTTGGGAAACGTCAATCAAGCCGTGTGGAACTCCGCGCACGGGCGATTGCTGGCGTTCACCAACATGGCGCCACTCACCAACCGGCTGGCGCTGCACGTTGAGCCGGTGCTGCTGCTGTTTGTGCCGTTTTACTGGCTGGGCTGGGGGAGTCCGCAATTGCTGCTGGTGGCGCAGGCGGTCATCGTTTCGCTGGGGGCGCTGCCCCTCTTCCTCATCGCCCGCCCGAAAATCGGCGGTTGGGGCGCGGTGGCGCTGGCGTTGGCATATCTGCTCTATCCCGCGTTGGAAGCCGCCGAACTCTTCGATTTTCACGCTGTCACCCTCGCCCCGACCTTTTTTCTGGCGGGATATTTCTGGCTGGAAAAAGGACTTGCCGCCGAGCGCCATCCGGTTGAATGCTATCGGCTGTCCGCTGTCAGCTTTGTGTTGGCGCTTTCCACCAAAGAAGATATGGGGCTGGTGCTTGCGATGATTGGGGTGTGGGTGTGGCTGGCGCACCGCCGCCGCAAAGTTGCCGCCGCCATTTTTTTCGGGGGATTGGCTTGGTCGCTGACGGCGGTTTTTTGGGTGCAGCCGCAATTTGCCGCCGGGGGGAACATTCAGGGGGGACGATATGGCTGGCTGGCAAACGCGCTCGCCGACCCGCAACTGCTGTGGGCGCACCTCCGGCAGGTGAATCTCCCCGGCTATTTTTGGGCGCTTTTCGCGCCGGTGGGCGGGCTGGCGCTCCTTTCGCCGCTGGCGCTGCTCCCCATTTTGCCCTCGCTGGCGATAAATCTACTGAGCAGTTTCGGCTTCATGTGGCGACCGGAAGAATTCCATTACGTTGCCCCGATGGCGCCGTTCATCTTTATCGCATCAACAGACGCGATAAAGATAATTCAAAATTCAAAATTCAAAATTCAAAATGGTGCTGTTCGACGTGTTTTTTACCTTTTACCTTTTGCATTTTTAATTGCGGCAACGTTGGGCTACCATTATTTTCGCGGATTCACCCCGCTGGCGCGCCCCTTCCAATGGCGACCCGTCACCGCGCACCGGCGGCTCGGCGCGGCGATGGCGGCGGCAATCCCCCCCGAAATTCCCCTCTTCGCCCCGTTGAACCTCAACCCGCACGTCAGCAACCGGGCGGTGCTGCACCAGACCTTCGACACCATCGCCCCCGATGATTGGGTGTGGGTGGATGTGGCGAGCTTGCCGAATGACGCGGGCGGGCAGACCGCCATCCGTGACCGTTTGCTGCCGAATTATGAAACGGTGTGGGCGGCGGACGGGTATCTGCTGCTGAAGCCGAAGAATTCAGCCTTCGGCGTTCAGCCTTCGGCGTTTGGGGATGATTTTCTCTCGTTCACCCGTCCCGACGTCGCCCCCGAATATCCGCTGTCGGTGCAATTTGGGGACGCGCT
>JAJRSQ010000365.1 GCA_024278725.1 Chloroflexota bacterium | reverse complement strand
GCCCAACTCGTCCGCCATCGCCGCCGAATCGCCGAAACCCCACGCTTCGGGGATGGGCTGCTCGGCTTCGGCGGGGTGCAGGGCGCAATATCGCCGCCAGAAGGCTTCAACGGGGGATGGTGTCGGTGTCGACATTCAGGCTACCGGCTCCACAACCGTCGTGTGCACATTAAATTTCGGGGGATTTTCCAGATGCTTTTTCACCGCGCATTGGTCGGCGGAGCGCACCAGCGCGGCATAATATTTTTCGGGGAAGGTTGGCGGCACCTGAATTTCCAACTCAATATTGTCCACCATACCGGTGAGACGATTGCCCTGCACCCGCTGAACGATGCGAATGTCGTCGGTGGGCAAGCCACGGTGCTGGCAGAAACTCAGCACATAAATACCGGCGCACGTGCCGATAGATGCCAAAAAGACGCTGAACGGCGCGGGGGCGGAACCTTCGCCGCCCGCATACGGGGCTTGGTCGGTTTTAACGGTGAAGCCGCCGAAGTGGGCGTCCACACGGGCGCCACCGGGAAAGTCAATAACCATTTCCATGAGTCAATTCTCCTGCAATTTATTTTTTCGGGATGATATTTTGTGACTATACAGCCATCAGTGTGACAAATATCATTGCGAGCGAAGCGAAGTTGAAAATGCCCGAAGGGTGCAATCTCCGGGTTGAATAGTGGGGATTGCTTCAGCCCTACGGGCTTCGCAATGACCCCCCTGTATAGATACGATATTTTTACCCGGATTGGGTATCGTCTAAAAAGTCAACAGGGGTTCCACCACTGTTTTCAGGGTTTGGGTATCAATTTCGCCGCGATGAATATACCGGATATTCCCGTTTTGATCCACGATGAAACTGGCGGGAATGGCGCGGACATCATAGGCATTGGCGGCGGTGGCGGCGGAATCGACCAGCACCGGGAAGGTGTAGCCGTTCCGTTCAATATATTGCCGAATGGTTGATTCATTTTCTTCGGCATTCACGGCGAGCACCACAAAGCCATCAGACTTGTGCGACAGATAAAACTGGTGAAGCGTCGGCAACTCCGCCACACATGGCGGACACCATGATGCCCAGAAATTGACCAGCACCACTTGCCCGCGATAATCGGTGAGGCTGACGGTTTCGCCGGAGAGCGTTTTCAGGGTGAAATTCGGGGCGGCGCGCACGGGCGCATCCGCCGCCGATGCCGCCACTGTCGCCGCGGAGGTGACCGGTTTATTCGCCCAAATGAATCCCAATCCCGCACCGACAATTAACAGCCCTGCCAGCAGAAAATTGATGTAAAACCACTGTTTTGAGCGCACACGAGCTTTTTTGCGTGTTTTATGTGCCATAGCAACCTCAATGAGCGTGATGACCGGGAACGTGAATTCGGCTCGGTTCCGGTGTGAGTGCATCCTGCAAATATGCTTTCAGCGCGGCATCGATTGTTTGGATGCCGGTGGGGATGAGCTGCACCCCGGCGTGCTCGACGGCTTGCGCAGCCGGGATGCCCATCCCGCCGGCAATCAGCACCTGACAATCTGCCAGCGGACTGACCATGCCGCTGTGGTCGTGGTCGTGGTCGTGTCCGTGTGGTTGGTTCGGCGCACCGTGATACGATTTCGCTCGCAATTCGCGGTGCGTTTCCACACCATTTTCCACTGTGACCACCAGAAAATGCGCGGCGCGCCCAAAGTGCGCGGAAATTTTTTCACCATCGTTTGTCGGAAATGCGATTTTCATATTGCCCTCGTTTGATTTTTATTTTTGCACCGGCACGGCTGCGTGCCCTTCATGTTATTAGATGCATCAAACGCAATTTGGTTACAATATTTCGGCGAATTCCCACAAAAAACAGGGGCGAACTTGTGTCCGCCCCTGCAAAAATACAGCCTGTGGATGATGCGAGTTAGCTCAAACGCGCCAGCACATCATCTTCATTCAAAATCAGGTAGGTGTCATCACCTTGTTTAATTTCGGTACCACTGTATTTGGCAAACAACACTTTATCGCCCACGGCAAGTCCGGTGGTCATATCTTCTTCATTGCCAACTGCTTCGACGATACCTTCTTGGGGTTTTTCTTTGGCGGATTCAGGCAACAGAATGCCGCTGCTGGTTTTTGCTTCTTGCTCCAGAATCTTTACCAGAACTCGAGCGCCCAGTGGTTCAATGTTAGTCATAGTTTTACCTCCATCAAATTTTATTTTAAAGTAACGTTATGCATTATTTTTTTGTGGAGATATTTTAGCACTCTTTGCCAAAGAGTGCTAATTTCCACCGCCAAATTATACACGCTCTTGCTTTATAAGCCAAGTAGCCGGTCTATTTTTGGACGGTCGAAGCCGACAATAATATGTCCGCCAATTTGAATCACGGGGACACCCGATTGCCCACTGCGTCGCTGCATATCGCGGGCGGCGGCGGCATCACGGGAGACATCCACATCACGGAAGCGGATGCCGTTTTGCCGGAAATACCGTTTCGCCGCGGTGCAAAATTTGCACGTGGGGGTAGAAAACACGATGACTTTCGGTTGTTTTTTGCGAGTCGGTTCTTTCGCCATCATCGTCCTCCGTTTATTGAATGACCTCTTTGATTTTTGCAATCAACATCTGTTCGGGCGCTGCGCCTTCCAGAAAACCCGTTTCGTTTATCACCGTGCGGGGAACACCCTGCACGTGATATTTGTTGGAAAGATGCGGGAATTCAATGGCTTCCACCATGTCGCCGCGGACGTTGTCGCTTTCAAATGCCATTTGGTGAGCCAGGCGAACTGCCTGGGGACAGTATGGTCACGTGGGGGTGACATATACCTGCAAATGCAGCGGCTCGCTCAGGTTGGCAAGAAATTCTTTCGTGCCGTCAGACAAGCCGGAATCACCGCTGGACACCATGAGAATATCCTCGATGATGGAGCTGAATTCGTAGCCGGACGGAATGCCATAATAGCGCAAGTTGAAGTCTTTGGGGTCATCGCCGCCGCGCATGATGACCGTCGCCGGAATTTTGTCGATGTGATAGGCTTCGGCTATCTCGCCGTCGCGTTGAAAATCATACACTTCCAGCGAAATTTTGTCGGACAGGTCAGAAACTTCTTCCGCAATCATGCGGGTTTCTTTACAATACTGACATTCATTCTCCTGGGTGAAAACAATCATTTTCACCGGGTCTTTGAGTGCCGCAAATTCATTCATCAGATGTTTGCGGTCTTCTTCTTTTAACAATGCCATACAAATCCTCCTAATTGGGATAACGGGTTGCGCCGTTGGGCGTTCGTTGTGTTCTATGACTTTAGATGCACAAACTCCCAAAAGGTTACATGCGGCGCAATATCCGCCCAAAAGAAAAACGCCCACCGCCGGGGGTGGACGTTTTGAAAACAACTTGCGTTAAATACCCAGATATGCTTCGCGTACCTTTGCGTTGGCGGCAACTTCATTGGAGGGTCCCTCAATCTCAACCCGTCCATCTGCCACCACGTAAGCGTAGTCGCTCACCGCCAGCGCCATCTGCACGTTTTGCTCAACCAGCAGCATGGTCAGCCCTTCTTTTCGCAACCGGCGCAGAATTTCAAACAGGTCTAAAACCAGAAACGGCGCCAACCCCAACGAAAGTTCATCAATCATCAGCACATCGGGTTCCGACATCAATCCGCGGGCAACGGCAACCATCTGCTGTTCCCCACCGGAAAGCGTGCCGGTTTTTTGGCTGGCGCGTTCTTTCAGCCGGGGGAACATATCGTACACTTTTTCCAAATTCTGATGGAAATTCGCTTTGCTGCGTTTGCTGAATGCGCCCATCTCCAAATTTTCATACACGGACATATCGGTGAACAGTTGCCGCCCTTCCGGCACCAGAACAAGTCCCTGCGACGCTTTGGTGTGCGGCGCAAGCCCGGTGATGTCTTTCCCGTGAAAGACGACATTCCCCTGCCACGGTTTGACCAACCCCATAATGGTTTTCAGCAGGGTTGTTTTTCCAACGCCGTTTGAGCCAACCAGTGACGTGAGCTTTCCTTTCTCCAGTTTGAGCGAGACGTTCCACAATATTTGCACTTCGCCATAACCGGAGGCGATACCATTTACTTCCATTACTGTCGTCATCGGCTATTCTCCATCCGCGTTTTCCATGAGTCGTTTCGCCAGTTCGGGGTCGCCCAAGTATGCGTCAATGACTTTGGGGTCGTTCGCCACTTCTGTGGGCAAGCCCTCGGCGATGAGCTGTCCGTAATCGAGCACAATGACGCGGTCGGAAACGTTCATCAGCGCGTGCATCACGTGTTCAATAATCAGGATGGTCACGCCCTGCTCACGAATTTTCAGCACAACTTCCACCATCTCCGCGATTTCAGTGGGGTTGAGACCGGCAAGGACCTCATCCAGCAACATCAGATGCGGACGAGATGCGAGCGCGCGCGCCATCTCCAGCCGTTTTTTCTGCCCGACATTCAGACTGCCGGCGAGCATGTCCCGGCGGGGGGAAAGCCCCACAAATTCCAGAACTTCATCGGCAATGACGGCGGCTGTTTTGAGGGAGTGGTTTTCATGCCCGTAGCACGCCCCGGCGATGACGTTTTCCAGCACGGTCAGGTCGTTCAGGGGGCGCACAATCTGGTGCGTCCGAGCCAACCCAAGCTGCACCACGTCGTAGGGTTTCCACCCGCTGACGTCGGTTCCGTTGAAGATGATATGCCCTTCGGTGGGGGCGTAAACGCCGTTGATGACGTTGAACAGGGTGGTTTTCCCCGCGCCGTTGGGACCAATCAGCCCCAGAATTTGCCCGCGCGGTAAATCGAAGGTGACGTTGTTGACTGCCACCAAGCCGCCGAAGCGCTTGGTAACCGCCTTAACCTGCAAAATGATTTCCGTTTTCGAGACGCTCATTCTAATACCCTCCACAGTTGTCTGTAACGGCTACGTAGCCAGCCAATCACCCCGGAGGGGATAAACAAGATAATTATCAACAGCAATAGCCCGGAAAAAGCGAGTTGCAGGTCTTTGAATATCGGGCTGGTGACCAAGAAGCTTCGTATGGCTTCATACAACGCTGCACCGATGAGGGGACCCTGTACGGTTCCCTGTCCGCCGAGCATGACCATGACAATCATTTCGATGGAACGGTGGAGGCGGAAGGCGCCGCCGGGGTCAATACTGCTGTTGCGGAAGAAGAAGATAACGCCCAGCATCCCGGGAATGATAGCGGAAAGGACATATGCCATCGTTTTGGTGGCGGGTGTGCGGACACCCATCGCCATCGCGGCGTCTTCGTCTTCCCGAATTGCCATCAGCCCCAGCCCGAACCGCGAGAATTTCACGGCATAACTCAGCACGATGGTGAGCAGGGTGAGCGCAAGTATCATCCAGTAGGTGGTCCACTGCATGGTTGCCGCGCCACCATATTGTTTGTAAATTGAAAATTGTAATTCGATGCCCAAAGGACCGCCAAAGGGGGCAAAGTTGTTGATGAATGTGCGCACGGCTTCATTGACGCCCAGCGTTGCCAGGGCAAAATATGCGCCACGCAACCGTAAAAGCGCCCAGCCCAGCAACAACGCCAGCAATCCGGCAATAATGCCGCCCGCAATAATGGCTGCCCACAGTGAAAGCCCGTAGTTGGCGATGAGAAATATTCCTAAATAACCGCCAATTCCATAAAATACAATGTGTCCGAAGCTCACGTAACCGGCGTAGCCCAGCAGGATATTCAGGCTTGATGCAAGGGCAATTGCCAGCAAGATGAGGAACATGTTTTCACGCAGAATATTGGAGCCGGTGATGCCGGGGATGATGCCCGCCACCGCCACCAATAACAATGAAATCCAAAAGGCAGGATATTTCCAACTATTCATATTATCGTTCCCCCAATAACCCGCTAGGGCGAACTACCATGATGATAACGAACAATAAAAATTCGATGACCGGAACCCAACTCACCGGCATGAATGTGGGGACAATCCCTTCAATCGCGCCCAAAATCAATCCGCCGAGCAGTGCGCCGGTGGGGTTACCCAATCCACCCAGCACCACAATCACAAAGCTTTTCAATTCATAGATGCCGCCGGAAAGGATGTTGAACGAGAAAAAGGTGGCAATCAATCCGCCGGAAAGCATTGCCAGCATTGACCCGATGCCGAAGCTCAATGCCAGGGTTTGGGTTGCCGGAATGCCCATCAGCTCTGCGGCGGCTCTGTTGTTGGCAACCGCGCGAATGGCTTTTCCGGGCGGGGTGCGATACAAAAAGAGATACAGCAATCCGGTGACGGAGAGCGCAATCAGCGCCGCAACCAGCCGCGTGCCGAGCAGTGTCACCGAGCCGATTTGCACGCTACCCAAACTGAATTCCACATTTTGCGGTGAGGTGGTGAAGACTGCCGTCCCCACCCCGATGATCATCATATTGATTGAAAATGTGGAAAGCAATGATGACAAATGAGGCGCTTCCAAAATGCGATGCACCGCAATAAAGTAAATAATAAAACCAAACGCCAAGCCGATGAACGCAACGACAATCAACGCAACGTATGGATGCAACCCCGCACCACTGGCGCCCGCCAGCAATAATATGCCAAACATGCCGAGTGCAATCAGCGGTCCGTGTGCCAAGTTAACGACATCCATTACCCCAAAGATAATGGTCAACCCCATAGCCGCCAAACCATAGACAAACCCCAGTAACAGGCCATCGGCTAAAGAAGCAACAAGATGGTCCATAGATTAACTCCTGTTTTTTGCCGGTATGTCGGGACGATGCTCGACATACCGGCAAATAGTTTCAGAAACAACTCATTATTTTGACATTGGGTACAGCGCGTCAGCCGATTTTCCTTCTTGGGGCCAGACAACTTCTTTCACTAATTTGCCACTGCTGTCTTTTTGCCACTGCACATACACCATGCTGTGCGCAACTTGCAGACCGTGAGCTTCAGCGGAGCTGTCGAATTTAATGTGCCCGAAGAATGTGAGCAGGTCAACATCATTCAATGCGGCTTTCACTTTTTCGGGGTCGGTTGAATCTGCTTTTTCGATGGCGTATTGCAGGAGTAACCCGGCAGCGTATCCGCCTGCGGAGTGATAGCTGGGTTCTTCGTTATATTTTGCTTGGAATGCGGCGGTGAAATCGTTGACCGAAGGACCGTACCAGGAAAGCCCGGCTTTTTTCGCGGAGGCTTCGCTATAGTTCGCTTTCGGTTCCCACTGGCTGGGACCAATCACGCCCACGGCGGCATCGCCCAAGTCGGCGAATTTCAGGTCGGGCGGGGCAACCAGCAGCGCCAGCATTTTGGGGGAAACGCCTTTTTCGTACAGTTGGCGGGCGAAGGTGCCGCCATCATTGAAGTGACCGCCACCCATAATTGCGTCCGGTTTTGCGCTGGTGATTTTGTTGATGAAGGGCGCGAAGTCGGTGGTTTCGCCGTCGTATCCTTCAAACATGACCACTTCATAGCCTTTGCTTTCCGCATAGGCTTTGGCGGCTTCCGCAACGCCGGTGGCAAATTTGGCATTTTCATACACAATGGCGATTTTCTTCGCGGCGGGGTCGAGGCTGCCCAACAAATCCACCGCGCCAGTGAGGTAACGGCTGGCGGGGGTGTACAGTTGGAATACCGAGGTGAGTCCTTTTTTGTAGGTGGCATCCGAGGCGGCGCCGGTGGTGATCATCACTTTGCCTTTTTGTTCGGCAATCACGGCGGCGGCGTCAGTCAAACCACTGCTGTACGGGCTAATCAGGTAATCCGCTTTGTCCTGATCAATCAACTGGGTGTACAGCAATTGGACGCGTTCTTTGGCGCTTTCGTCGTCGTAGGTTTTGACGTCGAATTTTACAACTGTACCATCAGAAAGTTTGATGCCCTCTTTGTTGACTTCTTCCATCCACAATTCAAACCCGCGGGTTTGGTTACGCGATGAAACTTCGTATTTGCCGGTTTGCGACCCGGTGTAACCAATAACGATTGTTTGAGTCCCGCCGCCGGTGTTCCCCTTTGTTTCGGGGGAACCACCACAGGCTGCAACACTCACGACCAGAGCAGACAACATTACAAACAGAACTAAAAAACGTTTCATTTTTTCCTCCCAAAAAATTTAATGAAACTCAAAACAACAAAACGGGTAGTTGTTTAACATGAACAATTTATATTTGTGTAAATCCACCTCCTTCCGGTTCACAAATATATGCAGGTAATACCGGCACGAAAGGATATAATACATGCCAAACGTCTGCCGGCTTCCGGTATGACAATCAGAACCGTTGCCGGGGAAATAGCTGCGGTGTTTCGGATACCCTCTCGGTATCGAACCTTAAATGAATTTAATGAGAAATAATGGATATTAAATTAGACGAATTTTAAGGGATTTTCTGCCAGAATGCAAAAATTGATTCGGTAGCAAAGAATTGGGGTGAAATGAACAAGCGTTGCGGCGATTCAGCCACGCTATGGCGATGTCGGATGCCATGGCGGTGAGACACCCTGTTTTCATTCATCGCCGGGGGAGGTATAACCGGCGTCTGCCAACGCCTGCCGCAATCTCGATTCAATTGCGGGCGGCAACGCGACGCTGCCCAGCCGGTAGTGGCGACGATATAGCTCGATGGTCTTTTGGGTTGTGTTCAGTATTATCCGGCAATCCACACAATCCGCCAGATGCCGTTCCAGTTCCGCGCACAAATGCGCTTCCAATTCGTCGTCAATGTACATCGAAATTTGGGTCATCAATTCATGACAGCGGGATGAATGCGTGTGATGGTTTGTCATGATGCAGCCTGCTCTTTTCGGGAATTGGAAAAATATGCCGCCAACTGTTCGCGCAAAAATAGCCGCGCCCGATGTAATCGCACTTTCGCACTGCTTGCGGAAATGTTCAGGATTTCCGCCGTTTCTTTGGTGGACAAGCCTTCCACGTCCCGCAAAACAAAGACGGAACGCAAGGTTTCCGGCAGTTGCGCCACCGCATCATCCATCGCTTGCCGCAGTTCCTCCGACAGCACCAGCGATTCCGGGTCCCAATGCCAGTCGCTCAGCTCGCGCGGACTTTCATCGCTTTTGCCGGTGACGGAAACGTCCAGCGAAACGGTGGGGGTCTTTTTCCGCCGCAAGCGCATCAGCCCGTTGTTGGTGGCAATGCGATACAACCACGTTTGCAGACTAGCGCGCCCCTCAAAGGCATTCACGCCTCGGCAGGCATTGATGAAGGTTTCCTGCAATACCTCTTCCGCCTCGTTGGGATGCCCGGTCAAACGCAGTGCAACATTGTAAATTTTGCCGGAATATCGTTGGATCATTTCATCGCAGGCGTGGGGTTCGCCCCGTTGTAACGCCTGCAACAATGTTTTTTCCTGCTGCTTCATTATCATGCCTCACGCTATCATCTCCATAAAGGTATCAAATTACCTCATTTTGTCAAACGGCTGCGAACCCGATGGTGCAAAAATACACAACATATTGACGAATAACATCGGGTTTGATATACTCTCTCCGGAATGATGAATAGCTTTCGTCGCAGTGATGCGCCCCGTTGCGGGGTTTATGAAACAAGATAGTGTATTTCTCAACCCGCTATTTTAGCGGTTTTTTTGTTTTGGAGGCAAGATGACGCTTCAAATGTGGTATGCCGTGGCGATTTTAGCGGTATCCATCATTTTATTTGTCACGGAATGGGTCCGGCTGGATGTTGTGGCGCTGGGCGTTGTGGTGGCATTGGTACTCACCGGGTTGCTCACCACCAAAGAAGCCATCGCCGGTTTTTCCAGCACTTCGGTGATTATGATTGCCGCGCTGTTTGTGTTGGGCGGTGCAATTATGCAAACCGGCTTGGCGGGGATGATTGGGCGGCGAATTTTGGCAATTGCCGGAACCAACCAACTCCGATTGACCATCACCATCATGATTGCGGTCGCCATTCTGTCCGGCTTTATGAGCAATACCGGCACGGTTGCCGTGCTGATGCCCGCCATCATCAGCTTGGCGGTTAGCGCGAAAGTGAGTCCCTCAAAATTGCTGATTCCGCTCGCCTTCGCCTCGTCAATGGGGGGCGCGCTGACGCTCATCGGCACGCCGCCGAACATCATTGTGAGCGATGCGTTGCAGGAAAGCGGCTTCGCGCCCTTCGGCTTTTTCGGGTACACCCCGGTCGGCATCATTTTGCTGGTGGTGGGGATTGCGTTCATGGCACTTGTCGGGCGGCGTCTCCTCCCCGACCACAAACCGACCCAAGACGTCCAGCGGGTGGATACCCCGGACAAACTGCTCGATTTGTACCGTTTGCCGGAAAGCCTGTTCCGGTTGCGCGTGCGACGCGGCTCGGCGTTGGTGGGGAAAACCGTGCGGGAATCGCGCCTCAACCCCGATTACAACCTGACGATTCTGGAAATCCTCCGCGCGAATGCGCCGCGCTCTGTGGTGCGGCTGGGCGAACAGGAGTTGGTATGGCAGAAGCGCAATCGGGAAAAAATTATTCCGCAGGGCGACACGACGCTGCAATTGGATGACATTTTGATTGTGCAGGGGGACGGGAACGATGTGGGGCACGCCGCCGCGCGGCTGAATCTGGGCATCCAACCCGCGCAGGCAGAGGAACAAAACCTCATCACCGAAGAAGCCGGCATCGCCGAAATTGTACTTCCCCGCCGTTCTTCCATGCTGGGCAAAACCATCACCGAAACCCGCTTCGGTTCCACCTACCACCTGACCGTGCTGGGCATCGCCCGCCCCGGAAAAACCGATTCGCTCGACATCAAATCCACCCCGTTGGAGTTTGGCGACACCCTTTTGGTGCAGGGGGCGTGGCAAAACATCCTCCATCTGCGCAAAAAACGGCGCGATTTTATTGTGCTGGGACAACCGGAAACGATGATTGGCGCTCCCCAACGGAAAAAAGCGCCCATCACCCTGCTGATTTTGGTGGCGATGCTGGTGCTGATGGTCACCAAATGGGTTTCGCCGACGGTCGCCAGCCTTTTGGCGGCGCTGGCAGTGGTACTGTCCGGGTCGCTGTCAACAGATGAAGCATACGATTTCATTGATTGGAAAAGTCTGGTATTGATTGCGGGGATGCTGCCGATGGCGACGGCGCTGGAGAAAGTCGGGCTGGTCAGCGTGATTGCGGAAGGGCTGACCAACAGCTTGGGCGTGTATGGACCTTCGGCGGTGCTGGTGGGGCTGTTTGTGCTGACCGCCACCTTCACCCAATTCATCTCCAACACGGCGACGGCAGTGCTGATTGCGCCGATTGCGGTCGTTTCCGCCCAGCGGTTGGGCGTGCAACCGTACCCGCTGGTGATGGCAGTGGCGATGGCGGCATCCATGGCATTCGCGTCGCCGGTGGCGTCACCGGTGAACACGCTGGTCATCACCGCCGGGAAATACCGTTTCAGCGATTATGTGAAAATCGGTGTGCCCTTGACCCTGCTGATGCTGGTGGTCAGCGTGGTGATCATTCCGCTCATTTTTCCATTTTAAGGGATTATCGGGTATGTTTTTGAATTCATCCGCCCGCAAACGCATCCTTTTTTGCATCAAAGGCAACTGTGCCGACCCCGCCGACGCGGCGGCGCTCATTGCGCAAACCGAAGCGCTGATTGCCCGGCACGGGCTGGACGCGCCCGACCATCCGAATCACACGGTCGTCTCGGCGGTGAATTGCCTCGGCGTATGCCAAAACGGCGCGGTGATGATGGTGCATCCGGGCGCAATTCGGTACGGAAATGTGGACGCCGAAAAATTGGCTCGCATTTTTGAAGCGCATATTTTGAACGATACCCCACCGGCTGAATTGATACTCCCCTACCCCCAACCGAAAAAAATTCCCTCAAAAAAACGGGAATAAAAAAACGGCAGATGCGCCGCGAACCACGCATCTGCCGTTTAGTTTTTTCGCCGTTACGGCATGATTTCCGCATCGGCGGGCATACCCGCTTTCAAAATGTGTTCCGGATTTTCCAGCGTGATTTCCACCGCAAAGACCAGATTCACCCGCTCTTCTTTGGTCTGCACATTTTTGGGGGTGAATTCCGCCTCGTTGGCAATGTAGGTCACGGTTCCTTCAAATACCCGGTCAACCGAATCGATGGTCACGCGTGCCGTTTGCCCCAAGCGTACCCGCCCGATTTGAGTTTCGGGGATGAATACCCGAAGAGTCATTTTGTCCAAATCGGTCAATTTCAGCAGGGTTGCGCCGGGCGTGGCGAGTTCGCCGGGGTCGATGGTGCGGGTGGAAACAGTGCCATCACGCGGCGCGACGATGGTCAGCTGCGCCATTTGAGCGCTCACCAACGCGAGCGCACTTTCTGCCAGTTGCACCTGCGCCTGCGCCACGGCGATTTCTTCGGCGGTGGGACCCGCTTGCGCGGCGGCGAGCTTCGCTTTCGCCAGCGCGGTTGCCGCCTCGGCGATGTGGTAGCCCGCTTCAGCCTGATTGACCTGCACCTGCAACGCCACCGGATTGGTGTATTGTTCCCACAGATGCGCCAGTTGCACCTTCAGCATCTTCACCTGCGATTCCGCCAACTGCACGCCCACTTCGGCGGCGGCGCGCTGAACCTGCGCCACCTGATAGGTGACCATCGCCACGTTGGAGCTTTGGTCTCGGCTGGCGGCTTCTTCCTGAATTTTCGCCGTTTTCAGCGAGGCATTGGCTTGGTCAACCTGCCCTTCCGCCTGTTTTATTTGCGCCTGCAACTCTTTGATGGGCACTTCCAGCATTTGCGGCTCGTCCAGCAGCGGGAGCATGTCCTGCCAAATCCGGTACGCACTGTCGCGCTGGGCTTCGGCTTGCGCCAGTTCCGCCTTTGCCACCGCCACCGCTTCCGGCTGGGGTTGGTCTTTCACCGCCGCCAAATTGGCTTTTGCGGTAGCAATCGCCGCATTCAATTCCCCCAGTTGCGATTCCAGCATACTTTTATCCAGCTCAATCAGCACATCCCCCGCCGAAACGCGATCCCCTTCCGCCGCATATACCGCCACCACTCGCCCGCCCGTTTCTGCGGCAATGATGGTGCTTTCCCCTTCCATCGTGCCGGAACCGACGACGGGCAAATCCTGCACCAAAGCATCATTGGAGGCTTGCACCGTCTTTTGGGTGGAAAAATATGCGCCGACGATGATTAATGCGGCTATGCTTATGATTATCGCTATTTTTTTCATCCGTTCACCTCATGGGACAGTTGCTCGAATTATTTGAACACCACATCTGCGGGCATACCCGGTTTCAGTTTTCCATCGGGATTGGGTAATGTGATTTTGATGGCGTACACCAGATTCACCCGCTCCTCCTGTGTCTGAACGTTCTTGGGCGTAAATTCCGCTTGATCGTTGATAAAAATTACCGTTCCGGCAAAGGTTTCATTCGGGAACGTGTCCACCGAAACAGAGACCGATTGCCCCAGCGACAGTGTGCCGTATTGCGATTCGGGCACGTAGACCGTGAGCGTCACCGAAGTGAGGTCGGCGACGGTGAGCAGGGGAACGCCCGGCAGCGCCACTTCGCCCATCTGCGCGGGGCGATTGACCACCACGCCGCTCAAGGGCGAGGTGAGGGTGAATTTCTCGCGCTGTGCCGCCAGTGTGTCCATCTGCGCCTGTGCCTGCGCCAGATTCGCGCGCAGAACCGCAATCCGGCTTTCCGGAAGCCCGGCTTCGGCTTGCTTCACCGCCGCATCGGCGACATCAATCGCCGCCAATTTTGCTTGATAGGTAACTTTCGCCTGCGAAACCTGTATGTTTGCCTCCAGCGGATTATCCTTCAGCGCGAGCAGGGTATTCAGTTTATTCACCGCGCTGCGCCGCGCATCTTTGGCTTTGTTGAGATTTGCGGTTGCCTGCCAAACTTCGGTGGTCGCCAGATTCCACTGCGCCGAAGCATTGTATTTTTCCCCGTCGCCGAAATCCGTGTGCCCTTTTTGCACGCCCACGCCGGGAACATACACCTCCCAATCAAAACCGTTCTGAGACTGTTCCCACATTTGCCGCGCCAATCCTTCGCGGAGCATGACCGCGTTTTGGATGAGTTCCGCCTGTTTGATTTGCAGGTCAATCAGCGCGATTTCACTGTACACCGCATCAATCCGGGCATTGAGCTGTTGCGGGTTGTCTCGCAGCAGTTCCGCATCGGCGATGGCTTGTTTGGCGGCATCGGCGTCCGCCTGCGCCACCGTCACCGCCACTTCTGCCACCGCGATTTGCGTCTTCGGTGCGCCAGCTTCAGCCTGCGCCAGTTGCGCCTGTGCCAGCGCAATCTGCGCCTGTACCTGCCCCGTTTTGGCATCCAGCAGACGGGTGTCCAATTGCACCACCATCTGCCCCGCCGAAACAACATCCCCCTGCCCCACCATCAATTCAGTGATGCGACCGGGAACTTCGGCGGAAACAGACACTTGATTCGCTTCAATAAAACCCGATGCGCTGAGTCCGGCATCGGAAGATGTGGTGGCAATACCGAAATCGGTCATCGTTTGCTGCCACACATCGGGATTGTTGGAAAAATACCAATATCCCGCGCCACCGCCTGCCGCCAAAATGATGATTATGAGTATCGGAAGTATCTTTTTCATAAGTTACGCCTCAATTTCTGAAAACTACATCAATGTCAGTCCCATAATTCCGAAGGTGACACTTCTTAAAATTAGCATATCATAAACACAAGGGGTGTGATAGCGTTGAATTACCGGGTGGGAATAGGTAATTTTACGCATGTTGCCCGGTTACCATTTCACATTGGCGATGAAAACATCTTCCAGCGAGGGCACGATGCGCTCCACCGTCTCAACGGCGATGTCGGCAGCGGATAATGCTTTTTCGATGACCGGCTTTTGGCTAGCGGCGGTGACATCTTTTTTGGTGACCACGTGGATTTGCGCCCCATACAGCGCGACTTCCTCAAATACGTTGAGCGCGCGCAAGGTTTGGATGGCTTTGTCGGGTTGGTTACATGTCACTTCCAACACTTCGCCGGGCATTTGATGCAGTTTCATCTCCTGCGGCGACCCCTGCGCCACGATTTTCCCGCGCTGGATGAACGCCAAACTCTGGCAGTGTTCCGCTTCATCCATGTAATGGGTGGTCACAAAAATTGACGTTCCCCCTTCCGCCAATTCATACAGCAATTGCCAAAACGCCCGCCGCGAGATGGGGTCAACCCCCGCCGTCGGTTCATCCAAAAAGAGCATTTCCGGCTCATGGATGATGGCAGTCCCCAGCGCCAAACGCTGTTTCCAGCCGCCGGAGAGGTTTTTGGTCAGCTCATGCTCTCTGCCCTGCAACCCCGCCATGCGCAGGATATATTTTTTGCGCTCGCGGAGTTTTTTGCCGCGCACGCCATATACCCCCCCGTAAAAATTCAAGTTTTCCGTTACGGTCAAATCGTTATAAAGGCTGAATTTCTGGCTCATATAACCAATGTGCTGGCGAATTTCCGCCAGTTGTTTTTGCACATCCATCCCCAAGACCAGTGCCGTCCCTTCGGTGGGACGGAGCAAGCCGAGCAGCATGCGCATGGTGGTGGTTTTGCCCGCGCCGTTCGGTCCCAAAAAGCCGAAGATTTCACCGCGCGGAATGGCGATGTTGATGTGGTCAACGGCGGTGAAATCGCCGAATTTTTTGGTGAGGTTTTCAGTTACCACAGCGTGATGGTTCGGTTTTAGGGTCATGATTCGTCCTGTGCTTCTGTTGCTTTCTGCGCTTCAATCCGCCGCACCAGCGAGATGAAGGCTTCTTCCATGCGGGGTTGGGTGTGCCGCACATTCTCCGCGGTGATATTCGCCGCGGTGAGCGCCTGCCGGATGGCGGGTTCGCGCCGTTTCGCGCTGTCCACAAAAATGTGCAGCAAATCGCCGAAGGTTTGCACCTCCAGCACCCCCGCCACCGTCGAGACCGCCGCTTGCGCGCGTCGCAACAGTCCGATGCCCCGCTCGCCGTCGGCAGCCGGGCGGATTTCCAGCAAATCGCCCGCCACCTGCTTTTTGAGATTCTTCGGGGTGTCGCATTCAATCAACTCGCCGCCGTACATCAATCCCACCCGCGAGCACCGTTCCGCCTCGTCCATATACGGCGTGCTCACCAGAATGGTCACGCCTTGAATGTGCAAATCCGCCAGAATGTCCCAGAATTCGCGGCGCGAGACGGGGTCAACGCCAGTGGTCGGTTCGTCCAAATAGAGAATATCCGGCTCATGGATGAGCGAACACGCCAGCGCGAGTTTCTTTTTCATCCCCCCGGAGAGTTTTCCGGCGCGGCGGGCGGTGAATTCGGTGAGCCGGGCGAAATGGAGCAGTTTTTCAATTCGTTCCTTGCGAATTTTGCCCCGCACGGCGAAGACATCTGCGAAAAAGTTGATGTTTTCCAGCACGCTCAAATCGCCATATAGATTGAATTGCTGCGCCATATAACCGATGTGGTGTTTGATATCTTCGCCCTGTTTGACGGTGTCAAAACCGGCGACGGTGGCGCTGCCACTGTCGGGGTTCATGATTGCCGCCAGCATGCGGATGGTGGTGGTTTT
>JAJRSQ010000364.1 GCA_024278725.1 Chloroflexota bacterium | reverse complement strand
GGTCATTTCCCCGCCGAGCGCCAACTCGTTCCGGCTCGCCATAAAATCGCGGGCGTAGCGCAAATTGCCGGGACCCGGCGCGAAGAAATCCGCATCGAGCGACAACACCACTTTCGCTTTATCAAAACTGTACACCGGCGCAACCATTTCACCGAACGCCAGTTTCGCCCCGGCAAAAACATTATCGCGGTTGATGGGGTCATATTGATGCCATTTTGCGCCTGGGAACTTCGCCAGCACCGCATTAATCCGGGCGGTTAGACTGGGGGAAGTGATGGTGCGGGTCAGCAATCGCAACCCTTTGCCATCTCCCAACGCCGATTTTATTTCGGCGGCGAAAGCGTCCCACGTGCTGCGCTTCCCGCTTTTGAGGATGGACCGGGCGCGGTCGGGGTCGTAAAATTGCAAAATTGAGGCTTGCGCGAAAACGTTGGATGTGCCGTTGCCGTCGGGATGTTCGGGGTTGCCCTCAATTTTTATGGGGCGACCCTCCCGGCTTTCCACCAGCGCACCGAAGGCATAGCCGCCAAAGGGGAACGCCGTGGCATAATACAGCGATTTTCCCAGCACAACGCCTTCGGGTTGCACGGTGTACGGCACAATCTTTTCCGGGCGTTGTCCCGGCGCGCCGCAGGCGGTGGTCAGCCCTGCCAGCGCGAATGATGCGCCCATCACCCGCAAAAAGTTGCGCCGGCTCAACCTGTGCGACCATTCTGCCGCACCGGCGGGGAATTCCTGCCGCAACGCTTCATTGAACGCTTCCGTGTCTGCCAGTTCTTCCAAACTGCGCCAATACACTTTCCCTTGTTTGCCCTGCAATCGGGCGCGAATATCAGCTAAATTCAGGGGTTGTTTTTCCATTACCATAATGTTTTTCACCCGTTGGTTGCTTTAGAATTACCGATGGCACAGCGAGCAATCGGTCAATTGTTCAACTTTGATACCGTTTTCTTGCACGAGTTTTCTGCCCTGCTCCAGTTGGTCGGCGGGGGGTTGCCAATCCATGTTAAACACTTCCGAGCGGGGGCGGAGATATTTTTCCGGCGCGCGGTGACATTGCAAACACCACGACATATACAAACTCTCTCCTTTGACGGTGACATCCTTTTTATCCACCTGCCCGTGGCAAGTGGCACAGCCCACCCCCTTATTCACATGGATGCTGTGGTCAAAATACACATAATCGGCAAGATTATTGACCCTTGTCCATGCCAATGGCGCGCCGGTTTCAAAGCTGTTTCGCACCGGCTCCAACAGGGGCGAATCTTTGAGCACTTGGGAATGGCATGTCATGCAGGTTTTCACGGGGGGGATACCGGCAAACGAGCCTGTTTCAACGCCGGTATGACAGTATTGGCAACTTAATCCAACTTCCTGCACATGGATCTTGTGGCTGTATGGCACCGGCTGTTCCTGCGGAACACCTACATTCGTACTGAATGGCGACATAATAAACAACCATCCACCCAGCCCCAATAATACAACCAACAGCATACCACCGACGATACTTCGCTTTGCGGCAACATTTGCACTCGGATGAAAAATTTGAGACATTGAGGCACCTTGTTCACTTTAAAGATTTTTTAAAACTTTTTTGAAGGAAATAACGGTACTGATGTCGCACACGCGCGCAAACCATCAACGCGGAGGCAGTGCTTCTTCAGCAACGCAAAAACCGAAGGAAACGGCAATGTGCTTTTTGAGGCATCACAATACCTGATTTACTTCGGTAATGACACGAGCAGTGGACATTGAAAACTCACAGACGCGCAGTGCCGGTAGTGTAACACCGTCCGGATTAAAAAAAATCATCCCACGGGGTGATTTTTCCTCATCCCTCAGGATGATTTACACCGCGAGCACATCATATGGCAAAACCATAATCAAAGGCGTCTGACGTCCGGCAGATAAAACGGATGCGGCTGACGCATAAAATCAAATCAGAAACAATCGTCCCGTTTGGCACGGGAAAATCAATTTAAAACACTTGCAAAAGTTTGTTCCACAGGTTATGATGCTTTAATGATACAAAAGGAAGATAAAATGCGCAAATCCTTAAAAATCGTCGGATATCAGGTGGCTCGGAAATCGGTGGTGGTATTTTTTGACTGATACAAAGATAGCCGGTTGTCATTGCGAGCGCAGCGAAGCAATCTCCACGCTTTAATAACAGAGATTGCTTACCCCGTTGGGGCACAGGTCGGCGTTGCACGCCTCGCAATGACACTTGTGTATCTCGCCAGTCAATTTGAACCACTACCCGGAAATCAAAGACAATTACAGTAACGGAAAGGACATTGCAATGGCACGGAAAATAGTTGTGGTTACCGGAACCTCCACCGGAATTGGACAGGCGGCGGCGGAATTGCTGGCAGAACGGGGCTACACCGTGTTCGCCTCGGTGCGGAAAGAAGCGGATGGCGCACAATATGACACCAATCCGAACATCCATCCCCTGCTGATGGACGTGACCGACCATGCCGCCGTCAAAGCGGGCGCGGAAACGGTATCGGCGTTTTTGCAGCCGGAAGACAGCGTGGTCGGGTTGGTGAACAACGCCGGTATCGCGGTGGCGGGACCCATTTCGCACGTGTCTCTTTCGGCGGTGCGGAAACAGTTTGAGGTGAATGTGATTGGGTTGCTGGCGGTGACGCAAGCCTTTTTACCCCTGCTGCAAGCGGGCAATCCGCGCGGACGGGTGGTGAACATCAGCTCGGTGGCGGGGAAGATGACATCGCCGTTTTTGGGCATCTATTCCGCGTCCAAACACGCCGTAGAGGCAATTTCAGACGCTCTGCGC
>JAJRSQ010000363.1 GCA_024278725.1 Chloroflexota bacterium | reverse complement strand
TCCGGTTTTAACGAAAATCGGTGGCGTTGTAGGGGCACGCTGCAGCGTGCCCCTACATTTCCTGCGCAAAGTATTGTTTGTCAAGCGACTTTGCAACAGCCCTGTTTTGAGACGGCGCGCAAGTTGCCTCAACGTTTCTTCTGCAAAACCGGTGGGGAATCATCTACCGCGGGGAAAGTAAATGTTTCCATTGCCGGTGGTGGTTCAAATTGACTGTCGGAAATTATTCGCCCCTACCGGCATCGAATTTCACGAATTGGCATGAAAAAATCCGGATAATTTGCGAAATTCGATACCTGTTTTTTTAGCGGCTTAATCGTCCAGGGGGGTGAGCTTGAAATGCCGCCCGGCGCGGTGGAGTTTTGCGGCGCGGATGTGCGGGTCGTGCTGGAATAAAACGGTGGCGTTGGTGTCTGCCGCCCAATTTTGCCAGCGGCGTTTCGTTTCGATGTTCTCCAGCGGTTCGACATCATACGCGGTGACCCATGCCGTGCGCTCGAAGTGGTAGCTCAGCGATGCCATATCCGCCACAAACAACCCGTATTCCCCCGCCGATTCGATGAGGACGCTCTGGTGGGCGCGGGTGTGCCCGCGGGTGATGACGGTGGAAACGCCCGTCGCCACGGGTGTGTCGCCATTGATGAGCTTGAGTTGCCCTGTGTCGGCGAGGGGGCGGTAATTGTCAAGCAGATATGTGGCGCGGGTGCGCTCATTGGGGTACATGGCATCTGCCCATTCCAGCCGCTGAATCCAGTATTCGGCATTGGGGAAGGTGGGCACAACTGCGCCCGTTTCCGGGTGGTGCATGGTGTTGCCCCCGCAATGGTCGGCGTGGAGGTGGGTGTCCACCACAATATTGATGTCGGTGGCGGCGAGTCCCAGTTTTTCCAGCGCCCCCAGCAACGTGCCGCCGCTGTTATCCAGCCCGAAGTTTCGCGCGCCCCGTTCATCCAATTTGTGTCCCAACCCGGTATCGACCAGAATATTTTTCCCGTCGGATTTGATGAGCAGGCAATTCAGGTGCAGGGGAACGCGGTTGTATTCGTCCGGGGGAAGTTTCTTTTCCCAAATAATTTTGGGCACCAGCCCGAATGCGCCGCCACCATCTGACCATGTGATGCCGGCGTGCAGATAATGGTATTCAATCTTTCCGATGAATGGCATTGGGTGTCTCCTGTGGATATGTAAATTTTTTGAGGACGTTTTCAAGTTTCGCCACCAGCGCCGCGCGTTCATCTGCGGGCAGAAATGCGGCGCGGGCGGCGTTCAGAATGATGGTCTTCAGTTCCGAAAAAGAAATGCCGATGACCCGCAGCGCCACCAAATACTCATCGGAGAGGGTGATATTGGAGATGGAGGGATCATCGGTGTTGATGGTGACGGGAATCCCGTGCCGGAAGAAGGTCAGCAACGGGTGGCGGGTCAGACGGTCAATGGCGGCGGTTTGGATGTTGCTGGTGGGGCAAATCTCCAGCGGGATGTTTCTATCGCGCAGCAGCGCCATAATGGTTTCACTGCGGATGGCTTGCACGCCGTGCCCAATCCGGTCGGCGTGTAAAAGTTCCACGGCTTCGCGGATGTTTTCGGGGGGGCATTTTTTACATTCGCCCGCATGCGCGGTGATGTGCAGCCCCTGCGCTTTCGCCCAGCGGATGATGTCCACGAATTTTTGGGCGGAATAATGTTCCTCGTCGCCCGCCAAGTCAAGCGCGACGATGCCGTCATGCCGGCGGGCAACCGCCAACTCGGCGAGCCGGCGGGCGTATTCCGGTTCATGTCTGCCCATTTGCACAATCAGCCGCACCTGAATGTCGAAGTCGTTTTGCGCCTGCCGGGTGGCGGCGATGACCCAATCTGCCACATCTTCAAAACTGAAGCCCTGATGCGCCGCTTGTGCCACCGGATTGAACCGCAGTTCCAGATATTGCACGTTATCGTGCGCGCAATCTGCGATGGCTTCATACGCAATCCGCATCACTGATTCTTTGCTGGTGTAAAATTTTCGCAGCAGGGTGAATTTCGCCAAAAATGTCTGGAAATTCGGTTCATCATCCACCATTTGCACCAGCGGGCGCAGGTCTTCAATGGCGTAGCTGTCAATATCAACGCCATGCTCGCGGGCAATTTCTGCCAGCGTCGCCAACCGCAAACTCCCTTCCATGTGGCGGTGCAACTCCACTTTGGGCAGGGCTTGCAAAATTGAACGCAAATTATTCTGATGGCGTGAATCGTTGTTAGACATAGCGTAATGGTAATCGGTTTTGGTTGAAAAACAAAATTTAAACCATTCGGCAATCGCCGGTGGTTAGAATGAATCGTCCGGTTGGGTGATGGGCAGGGTGACGGTGAAGGTTGTCCCCTCGCCGGGCGCGCTTTCCACGGAAATATCGCCGTGATGGGCGTCAACAATTTGTTTGACGATGGTCAGCCCCAATCCTGTGCCGGGCGGGTGGCTTGTGCCGGGGGTTTTGATGCGGTAAAAACGCTGGAAGATTTTCCCCTGTTTTTCCTGCGGAATGCCGATGCCGGTATCGGCGATGCTGAATGTGACCGTTGTTTTTCCCGCCCCGGCGGTGACGGTGATGCTGCCCCCGGCAGGCGTGAATTTGATGGCGTTCCCCAGCAGATTGTCCAGCACTTCGCGGAGTTGGTCGGGGTCGGCGATGATGGGCGGGATGGTAGGGTCAATATCGGTGTGAATGGTGAGGTGCGATTGCGCGGCGGTCGGTTCCGCCGATTTCGCCACCAGGGTGATGATGTCGGGCAGGTTGATGGGGGCAAATTCTGGCGGCGACACCTTCAACTTTTGGTGCGTCACCAGATTCGAGACCAGCTTTTGCAGGGTGTAGGTTCGGGTGGACACAATGGCGAGGCTGTCACGGATTTTTGGCGGCACGGGTCCCAGCCCGTCCTCCAAAATCAGGTCAACATACCCCCGCAAAAACGTGAGCGGGGTGCGCAATTCATGGGCGATGGTGTGGATGAATTCGTGATGCTGCTGGTTCAGATTTGCCGTTTCAACCGCAATGGCGAGCTGGTCGGCGACGGTTTGCACCAGCGTGATGTCGTCGGGGGAGAAGTGGTGCGGCTGGCTGCTCTGCAAATCGAGCACGCCCACCAGCCCGTTGTGGGTGAGCAGGGGCAGCGCCACTTCCGAGCGGACGGTCTCCCGTCCGGGTCCGGGGAAATAGCCCGGAAACGCGGAGATGTTATTGACCAGCAGCGGTTCTTTGGTGCAGGCGGCGGTGCTGATGATGCCGTCGCCGGTGAGTGGCAGGGTGTAGGCGATGTCGGAGAGTTCGTCCGGCGAGATGTCGCTGGCGGCTTTCAGCCGCAGGGTGTGATGGTTGATGTCGTACACAAAAATGGCGATGAATTCGTAGCCCAAATCGTGGTGCAGGCGGTCGGTGACGGTGTAGAGCAGGGTTTGCAGGTCGTTGATTTCGGCGGTCTGCCGCCCGATCTTCGCCACGGTGTGGAATTGTTTGACCTTTTGCTGCTCTTCTTTGTACAATCGGGCATTTTCAATTGCCATTGCCGCCTGATTGGCGAAGGCATGCACCAATTCCAAATCAGCATCATCGAAATAACCGGTTTGGGTGTGATGCAGCGAGAGCAGCCCGATGATTTTCTTTTTGAAGACCAACGGTGCGCCGACCCATGCTTTGGTGTCGGCGGCGAAGGGCGCGCGCTGAAGTTTCCAGAAGGTGTTTTCGGTGATGTCATGAAAGACGGTGGGGTATTGCTGCAACAGCACTTGCTGGTAAAAGATGTTTTCCGTGGTGTTGATGGCAATATTCGCCAGCGGTTCATCCACCCCGTCGGCGGCGCGCGCCACGAGTTGCTGCCCGTGCAGCAGTAAAATCAGGGCGCGCCGGTAGGGGATGACATTGTGCACCCGCTCCAAAATCAGTTTCAGCACGTCGTCCAAATCGAGCGTGCCGTTGATGATGGTGGCGACTTGTTGCAGGTGACGGGCAATTTGGCGGCGGGTCAAATCCTGCTGTTGCTGCTCGCGGCTGGTTTCATAGAGTTTCGCGCCGGAAATGGCGGCGACAATCTGGTTGGCGTAGGCGGTGAAAAACTGTTCGGTGGCGGGCGGGGTGGCGTTGCCCACTATCAGCACCCCTTGCGCGAGTTTCCCGAACAGCAGGGGGATGCCCCAGGCGGGCAAATCGGGGGCGATGATGCCGGCGGTGGGGGCTTTCCGCTCGATGGTTGCTTCTGCCAGCGGCATCAGCGCGTCCATGCCGGCGGGGGGATGTTCACCGCCGGTTGCGGCGAGTCTTGGCGCGCCCGATTCATCATCCAGCAAAATAATTGCCAGCAGATGGCAGTGGAACATGTCATGCAGAATGTCCAGTGCGGCGGCGAGCGCGTCGCCCAAGTCCAGCACGGTGGCGCTGAGGCGCGCGAATGTTTGCAGGGCGGAGAATTCGGCGCGGTGGGGGCTTTCAATTTGTGGGAGTGGATTGGGCGCGTTTTTCATGCTATTTTTCTTTTTCGGTGATGAGCCAACTCCAGTATCGCCAGGTTACAATGAGCCCGATGGTGACAGCGAGGGTTAGCGGCAGGTTGAAAAAAAGGAGCCCAAACCACGGCGTGAGCGCCGGTGCGGGCTGTTGCGGGGCAGACAACAGGGTGCTGGCTTGCCACAGATGCGCCAGCAGGGCGATGATGCCCAGCCCCTCGGCGAGGTAGTACCATTTGTAGACGGCATTCATTTTCAAAACGCTGCCGAACCGGCGGGACAGTTTCGCCAGAATATGAAAGACCACCACGATGGAAAGTGGGGCAATGGCGCTAAAAATGGTGATGAGCGGCATTATGAGCGTCCTCCGACCATGGTGTTCAGCAGGGAGATGCCCACAAAGGTGACGATAATCCCGCCGATGACGCGCAATCCGTCCGCGCCCGGAATACCGACCATGCGGATATTTCCGGCAAGGGCATACCAGAGGGCGGCGGCGACGAAGCAGATGACCGCGCCCGGAAGCCACCAGTGCAGGGGGTAAGCGGTATCGGCGTCTGTTTGTTTGCGGCGGCGTTTATCGAAAAAACGGGCGATGACAAAGACGAACAGCACCAAGATACTGGCGGCGCTCCAAATATAGAGGGACAGAATCTGAGAGATGATAGTCATAATATTTGAAAAATGGTATTAGAAAAAATGCCCCTGTACCGATGGCAGGTTGCCCATCGGAGCGAGGGACATTGCCGGGAACGGCATTACTTGATGAAGGCTTCGTCAAAGGCATCAATTTTACTGCGGCGCGGATTCCCGCTGAGAATACCTTCTCGCCCCTGGAATTTGGCTTTGAGGTTAAAGCCGATTTCCGGTTCGATGTCATATTGGCGAATATCTTTGGCGTGGTCGCTGCCGCGCATTTTCAGCACCAGTACGGCTTTGCTCACGGCGGAATCAATTTCCACGTAGCGCAGAATGGAGTATGAATCCACCACAAAGGCGATGTCGCTGTTCGGGTTTGCCGATTCACCGAGCAAGGTTGCGCTTTCTTTGGTCAGCAAGCTGGTGAGTCCTTCCCGTTTCAGGGCGTTGATGAAGCCGTATTGGATGTTCCGCAGTTCGACGTGGTTGTTTGTGAGCCGCTCGAAGTGGGTGATGCTGTCTACCACCACCCGTTTGATGCCCATATCGGCGACGTATGTTTCGATGATGCCGCCCACGTTTTCTAAATCCTCATGGGTCACTTCCGGGCTGGTCATGATGATTTTCAGCATGCCTTCCCGTTCCAGTTTGGCAAAATCCCACCCCATGCTGGCGGCGTCGAAGTAATATTGTTGGGGGAATTCCTCGAAGGTGATAATGAGTCCGGGTTCGTTGAATTTCACAATGCCGTTGTAAATGAATTGCATCCCCAGCGTACTTTTTCCGGTGCCGGGCGCACCTTCGACCAAGTTGGCGCTTTGCGGCAAAAATCCGCCGCCCAGCATATCATCAAACCCTGTTATACCTGTTTTTACCCGTGCGAATGTCATAATTACCCCGTGTTCTATTGCATCCCTCGGATGATATGATACACCGCTTTGACGCGGAATTGCCGGTCTTCACATGCGCGCACAAAGTCGGCGATGCGCCGGCGGATTACCGGGTCATCGGTCAGGCTGAAGACCACCTGCTCCCCGATGATTCGCCGTTGCATGATGCCGCTCATTTCCAGTTCTTCCAGTTCCGGTTCAACCGCGTTCAAACTTCGTCCGGCATAGCGGGCGATGTTTTCGGCGGTATCTACCGTGTCAGGATTTTCATGGAAAAACCGAATCAAATCCCATTTGATGAAGGATGTGACTTTTGATTTCACAAAGTCGAGCAAATCTTTTGGCATGTCATCCATTAACTTTGCCGAGAAGTTATCGTGCTCAGCCACAGGATATCTCCTTTCGGATGGGGCACATAGTTCAGTATGCTAGTCTATATTCACATTTTAGCATTGAAAAGGTAAAAGTGCAATGAGTTCTTGAAATTCCGACAAAAGTATGACAATCAGCGGGCAACATCCGGTGAAAAGATAACGGGCAACCGTGTTGAGGTTGCCCGTGTGAAGAAAATTGCTATCGGCGTTTTTTGCGCCGTTGCGGCTGTTTTTTGCCTTGCGCCGCCGATTTCCCGTTTGAGTTTCCGTTTCCGGTGGACTGTCCCGGTGTGGTGACGCCCTGTTTGTCCGATTTCATATGACAATGTTTGTATTTTTTTCCGCTGCCGCACCAGCATGGTTCGTTTCTGCCGGGCGTTTTGACGGCGCGAAGGGGGGTTGCTTTGCCGTCGCGTGTGCCGCCGAGCGTTTGGGGTTGCATGCTGTCGTGTCGGGCTTGCAGCTTTTTCGGTTGCAGTGTCGGTTGCTGAACAATTTCCACGTGGAAAATCTGGCTCACCACGGCGCGCCGGATTTCATCCACCAGCATCCCGTACATGGCGTGGGCTTCGCGTTTGTATGACATCAGCGGGTCTTGTTGCCCGAATGCCCGCAAGCCGATACCCTGCCGCAGCGCGTCAAGCGCGGTGAGGTGGCGCACCCACAGGTCGTCCACGGATTTCAGCATGATGTGCCGTTCAATTTGGCGCTGAATGTCCGAGCCGATTTCCGCCTCTTTTTCTTCGTACCGTTCCCGCGCCATAGTTTGGAACATTTCGATTAATTCATCGGGCGACATTCCTTCCCAACTGCGCGAAGTCATGGTGGGGGGCAGGGGGAAGATGGCGCGGATGGCGTGGTACAATCCCGCCAAATCCCAATCTTCCTCAAATTCAGCGGCGGTGAAGGTGTTTACCAGTTCTTCGATGTGGTCATCGACCATCGAGAGGATATTCTCTTTCAGGTTGGTGCTGGTGAGGATGCGGTTGCGCTGGGCGTAAATCACTTCCCGTTGCTGGTTCACCACGTCGTCATATTCCAGCACGTGTTTGCGGATGTCGAAGTTGTGCCCTTCGACCTTTTCCTGCGCGCTCTCGATGCTTTTGCTGACGATGCCCGCTTCGATGGGGATGTCATCTTCCAGCCCGAACCGTTCCATCAGTTTTGCCACATTTTGCCCGCCGAAAACGCGCATCAAATCATCTTGCAGCGAGACGAAGAAGCGGCTGGAGCCGGGGTCGCCCTGCCGACCGGCGCGCCCGCGCAACTGGTTGTCGATGCGGCGCGCTTCGTGGCGTTCTGTGCCCACCACGTGCAAGCCGCCCAATTCCAGCACGGTGGCGCGGTCTTTTTCGGTGATGGCGGTGGCTTCCGCCAGCGTCTTTTCCCACACTTTGGGGTCTACGGTGGTCAAATCAATGCCTTGCCGGCGAAGTTTGTCGCGGGCGATGCCTTCCGGATTCCCGCCGAGCAGAATGTCAACCCCGCGCCCCGCCATGTTGGTGGCGATGGTCACTGCGCCGGGACGTCCGGCTTGGGCGATGATGGTTGCTTCTTTTTCGTGGTTTTTCGCGTTCAAAACGTTGTGTGGCACGCCCTTCCGTTTCAGCAGGCGCGAAAGGTATTCCGATGTTTCAACGGCGACCGTCCCCACCAGCACGGGACGCCCCAATTCATGCATCTCTTTGATTTCTTCCACCACTGCGCGGAATTTGGCTTCCGGATTGGCGTACACCACATCAGGGTAATCAATTCGTTTATGATACAATTCTTTGCCGTCGGGGCTGCGGTAGGTGGTGATGGTGGTGCCGTCGGCTTTGATGGTTTCGGTGATGAGACTGCCCTGCATCGCCCGAAATTCGACGTGTGTGGGCAGGGTTGCCACATCGAGGTCGTAAATTTTGCCGAATTCCTCGGCTTCGGTGGCGGCTGTCCCGGTCATCCCCGCGAGTTTGTTGTACATACGGAAGAAATTCTGGAAGGTGATAGTTGCCCAGGTGAAACTTTCATTTTGCACCCGCAAGCCTTCTTTGGCTTCAATGGCTTGGTGCAATCCTTCACTGTACCGCCGACCGTACATCAATCGTCCGGTGAATTCATCCACAATCACCACTTCGCCGTTTTGGATGACGTATTCTTTGTCGCGTTTGAAGAGGGCGTGCGCTTTGAGCGCGTTATCCAGATACGGGGTCATGGTGGCGTGTTCGGGGGCGTACAAATTATCAATGCCGAGTTGGCGCTCGATTTTCTCAATCCCTTCCTCGGTGAGATGCACCACCCGCGTTTTTTCGTCCACCACATAATCGCCGTCCGGCTCGCGGTCTTTATCGTCCACGCTTTCTTTGCTGCTGGGCTTCAGAGACTTCACCATTTGGGCGAATTTGCGATACAACTCGCTGCTTTCCTCTGCCTGCCCGGAAATGATGAGCGGGGTTCGGGCTTCATCAATGAGGATGTTGTCAACCTCGTCGATAATGGCGTAATGGAGTTCGCGCTGTACTTTTTGCCGCAAATCGCGCACCATGTTGTCGCGCAGGTAGTCGAAGCCGAATTCGTTGTTTGTGCCGTAGGTGATGTCGGCGGCGTATGCCTCGCGGCGGGTGATGGGGCGCAGGTGCTGATAGCGGTCATCGCTGGCTTGATAGTCGGGGTCGTACATGAATGATGCTTTGTCCACCCCGCCGTGTCCGGCATTTTGGATGACGGCGACCGACAACCCCAGAAAATGGTAGATGATACCCATTTGCTGTACCCCAACTTTTGAGAGATAATCGTTGGGGGTCACCAGATGCGCCCCGTGTCCGGTCAGCGCGTTCAGCACCAACGGCATTGTGGCAACCAGCGTTTTCCCCTCACCGGTGCGCATTTCCACCACGCGGGTCTGGTGCAGCAATGCCCCGCCGACAATTTGCACGTCGTAATGGCGCAGGGTGGTGGTGCGGACGCTGGCTTCGCGGACGGCGGC
>JAJRSQ010000362.1 GCA_024278725.1 Chloroflexota bacterium | reverse complement strand
TCAGGCGGAAGCGTTGCAGCGCGAACTCGCCGTGGGGGAAGAACGGGCGCGGCAATTGGCGGCACAGCGCGAAGAATTCATCTCGGAAGTGGAACTGCTCGAAACGCAATTGCAGCATCAAAAAGAGGTGGTGCAGCAGGCGCAGCAAACGCTGGCGGAAATCAATCAGGCATATCAGGACGCGGAAAACGCGCTGGCGACGGCGCAGAAAAACCTAAACGCGCACGAGCAGGAACGGCGCGCCCTGCTCCACCGGCAGACGGAGGCGCAACGCGCAGTGGAACGAGCGGCGCACGCCATCACCGAGCGGCAATCGCGGCTGGCACAGCTCGCCGAGCGGAAATCGGCGTTGCTGGAACAGCAGGAAACCCAGCAGAACGCCATCAAAACGCTGACAGCCGAGCAAACGGAGACCGAAAAAGCTCTGCGCACCGCCACCGAAGCGCTGGCAACCCTCGACGCCACCCGCGAAAAGCTGGCGGAGCAGGAAGCCGCCATCCGGGCAGAACAGGAACAATTGCAAACCGAAGCGCAAACCCTGCGCGCCGGATTATCGGAGAAAGAAAAATCGCTGGCGTCGCTGCAAGCCCGCCAAGACCTGCTGGGCAAATTGCGCGGCGATATGTCGGGCTATTTTGACGGCGTGAAAACCATTTTGCAACAAAAATCGCTGTCCGGTATTCGGGGAACGGTGGCGCAGTTGCTCCAAGTTCCCGCCGAATTGGAGACCGCTTTTGAAACCGCGCTCGGCGGACAATTGCAAAATGTGGTGGTGGACAGTTGGCGCGACGCGGAAGCCGCCATCGCCCATCTGAAAAAAACGCGCGGCGGACGGGCAACTTTTTTACCCCTCGACAGGGTACGCCCGCCAAAGCGGCTCACCGTTCCCCGGACGGACGGGGTGGTCGGTTTGGCAATCGATTTGATAAAATTTGACGCCGCCAACCGCGCCGCCGCCGAAAGTCTGCTCAACCGGTTGCTCATCGCCAAAAATCTATCTGCCGCGCGGCAGGCATTCGACGCACTGAGCGGCAGTTTCCAGATTGCCACCCGGGACGGCGAAATCGTGCGCTCCGGCGGCTCGGTCACCGGGGGCGACGCCAACCGCAAAAAACGGGGCGGCATCCTCGCCAGAGAGCGCGAATGGCGCGAACTGCCGAAGCAGATTGCGGAAGTGACGGCGGACATCGACCGGCTGAATCGTCAATTGGCGGATAATGCCGCTGCGCAAAAAGACCTGACGGCGCAATTGAGCGACGTGAGCGCGCAAAAATCGGAGGTATCGCGGCAGGTTGCCGAGCGGCAAAAGACGCTGGCATCACTGCGCCAAAAGCGCGCCGACGTGCAGAATCAAATTAATTGGCGGAAAGATTTGCTCGCCCAAGCGGATGCGGAACTCGCCACTAACGCCACCCGCGACGCGGAATTTCAGGCGGAGTTGGGGGAACTCAACGCCAAAAAAGCGGAGGCGGAGCGCATCGCGGCGGAATTGGGGGAAAAAGTCGCCGGATTTTCGGCGGAAACTCTGCAATCGGCATTGAACCGGGCGCAATCGGCGGTGGCGCTCATCAAAGAGAAACGGCAGAACCAGCAATCGCTGTTGCGGACGCACACCCAAACCCTGAACCAATTCCAATCGCAGCGGGACAGCCGACAGGGGCGCATCGCGGCGCTGGCAGACCAGCGGGCGGCGCTGGTGGCTCGGCTGGAGACGCAACAGCAGGAACACAGCGCACTGCTGGAAACGCTCAAAACTTTCACGGAAAAAATCTCGCCCGCTGAAAAACTTTTGGCGGAATTGGAGGCGGAACAGGGCGCGAAAGAGGCGGAGGAAGCACAGGCGCGGGAACGTCTGCGCCGCGCCGAGACCGAACATCACCACTTTTCGCTGGAATTGGCACGGCGGCAGGACGAATTGGACGTACTGCGGCGGCAAATTGAGGACGATTTCGGGTTGGTGCGCTTCAATATTGCGGCAGACCAAATTGGGCAGCCCGTGCTGCCTTACGGCTCGCAGGTGACAGATTTGCCGATGGTGGACAGCATTCCCGACGGCATCGAGGAGGATATTCGGCGGCTGAAGGTGCAACTGCGGCAACTGGGGCAAATCAACTTTGAAGCGCCGGCGGAATTTCAGGAGTTGCAGGAACGCCACGATTTTTTGGTGAATCAGATTGAAGATTTGGAAAAAGCCTCCGGCGACCTGAAAGCCATCATCGCCGAATTGGACGGCATCATCGAAAAAGCGTTTGTGGAAACGTTTGAAGCGGTGGCGGAAGCGTTCAAAGGGTACTTCAAAATTCTGTTCGGCGGCGGGGAGGCGCAGCTCAACCTCACCAACCCCGACGACATCACCCACACCGGCATCGAAATCATCGCCCGTCCGCCCGGCAAACGCTCCCAAAGCCTCGACCTGCTTTCCGGCGGCGAACGCTCGCTGACGGCGCAGGCGCTCATCTTCGCCCTGCTGAAAACCAGCCCCACGCCCTATTGCGTGTTCGACGAAGTGGACGCCATGCTGGACGAAGCGAATGTTGACCGCTTCCGGCGCGCCCTCACCGAGTTGAGCCGCGATATTCAATTCATCATCATCACCCACAACCGCAAAACCATCGAAATTGCGGACACGGTGTATGGCGTCTCTATGGGGAATGACGGCGTTTCGCGGATTGTGTCGCTCAAGCTGGATGAAATGACCGAAGCCGCAGCGTAAACATTAATTTACAGTCAATGGTTCTTTGGTACTATTGAGATACGGCTTGTGACATGTTAAAATGTTAGCACGTTAAAGTGGTGTTAAAATTCTGTGAAAGGAGACAAAACTATGTTATTTCTTCCCCGCGAAGAAGGTCAAGGCTTGGTAGAGTACGCATTGATTCTCGTGCTGGTCGCCATCGTTGTGATTGCCATTCTGGTTATCCTCGGTCCGGTCATCGGCAACGTGTTCAGCGGCGTCGTCAGCGGTTTGCAGTAATACCAACAAAGACCTTCGATTATTATTACCTTTTTATTCAAAGCTATTGTAACATTATCCCAAACACCCCGCGATTTGCGGGGTGTTTGATTTTTACCGCAAATTACGCCGCCATCATATCATTGACCGCTTCAATCAACTCCGCCGCCAGATTATATTTTTTGAACGGCGGCATAATGTAAATCCCCGCAATTTCATCTTTAATTTCCGCCAGCAATTCACGCGAAATCGCCAGCCCTTCCCGCGCGCCATCATCGCCCGCGCGCGCCATTCGCGCCTGCAACCGCGCCGAGATGGTGATGCCCGGCACTTCGTTGTGCAAAAAACGCGCGTGCCGAAGATTGTACAGCGGCAGAACGCTCACCAGAATGGGCAGCGTGAGCGCCCCGTAACGTTCCTCATACGCCGCCCGAAACCGCCGCAACGGCTCGGCGGTGTAAATGGGTTGCGTCATCACAAAATTCACACCGCTGTCAATCTTCTTTTTGAGCAACTTCAATTCTTTGTCAAGATTGCTGTTGTTCAGATTCAACGCCCCGCCCACCAGAAAATTCGTCGGTTGCGAAATGGGTTTTCCGGCATAATCCACGCCCGCGTTAAACCCGTGTTTCACCAGTTTAATCAACCCGGTGGAAACCACATCATGGTGATTGAACGCTTCCGGATAATCCCCGATGGTGGTCGGGTCGCCCATAACCACGAATAAATTGCGGATATTCAACGCATGCGCGGCGAGCAAATCGCCCTGAATGCGCAACAGATTGCGCCCGCGCGTGGGGAAGTTCAAAATAGTTTCCAACCCCATCTCCGATTGAATCAGATGACACACTGCCCACGGACTCATCTTCATCCGCGCCACCGGACTATCCGCCACGTTGACCACCGAGACGCCCGCCTCTTGCAGCGTCTGCACCGCCGCCAGCACCCGCGCCACCGATGCCCCGCGCGGCGGGTGTATCTCGACGCTGGTCACAAATTCGCCGCGCGCCAACTTCTGCGACAGCTCCGTGGGATTGATGACATCGGCGATGGATGATGGGGGCGCGACATCGATGCGCTGCACCGTCACCGGCGGCGCATCATCGGTCATGGTATCGAGCGCGTGCCGCATTTGGGCGATGTGTTCGGGCGTTGTGCCGCAACATCCGCCCACAATCGCCACCCCCGCGCGGACAAAAGTGGCAGCGTAATCGCCGAAATATTCGGGGGTGGCGGGGTACATCAATCGCCCGCCGAGCCGCTGGGGCCAGCCCGCGTTCGGTTGCGCGGCGATGAAAATATCCGGCGGCAAATGTTCGGACATTAATTTAATGCTGCGCAGCACCCGCGCGGGTCCCACCGAACAATTGACACCCACAATATCCACTTTCAGTTTCCCCAACAACGCCGCCACCTCGGCGGGCGCGTCGCCCAAAGGGGTGATGCCATCGTTTGAAAAGGTCATCTGCGCCGAAATGGGAATGTCGGCATCCAGTGCGCGGGCGGCGTTGACGGCAATTTCCAGCTCGCGCAGGTTGCCGAAGGTTTCAAAAACCAGCACATCCACCGAGGCTTCCAGCAACGCCGCCACCTGCTCGGTGAATGCGGCGGCGGCGGCATCGGGCTGCAATCTGCCCAGTGGCGCGAGATGTGCCCCCAACGGACCCACCGAGCCCGCCACGAAGACTTCCCGCTCGGCGGAGAATGCCACCCGGCGGGCAATCTCCACCCCCCGGCGATTAACTTCAGCAACTTTGTCCGCCAGTCCATGCTTTTCCAATTTGATGCGATTCGCGCCAAAGGTATTCGTTTCGATGATGTCCGCGCCGGCATCCACATAATCCCGGTGAACCGAAGCCACCAGTTCCGGCTGGGTCAGATTGAGCGCATCAAAGGCTTGCCCGCCGGACGCGCCCCGGCTGTGCAGCATCGTCCCCATTGCGCCATCGCCGAGGAGTGGTTTTTCTTTCAGACGGGTTAAAAATCGGTTGGTCATAATTGTCTCACTTTCTTTTTTCCGAATGGCGGCATTATACCACAACCGCGCAAAATTCAGAGAAATCACCTTTATCACTATCAAATTCTATGCTATAATTCATGGGCGTTCATTGTTGATTATTCTATTATACAGAAAGGACATAATCTATGCCCTACCCCGGAAGTGCCCCCGAAAGCCCGCTGCGCGTTGCCATCATCGGCGCGGGTCCCGCCGGTTTTTACACCGCCGACCATCTTTTGAAAAATAAAACCCTTTTCGTGGAAATTGACATGTTCGACCGCCTGCCCACCCCTTTCGGGCTGGTGCGCGCCGGTGTCGCACCCGACCATCAGAAAATCAAATCGGTGACGCGGGTGTTCGACCGCACGGCGCAAAAGCCGAATTTCCGCTATTTCGGTTACGTTGAATTGGGACGCCACTTATCGGTGGACGATTTGCGTCGCCATTACCATCAAATCGTTTACACCGTCGGCACCGCCAGCGCGCGGAAAATGGGCATCCCCGGCGAGGATTTAGCGCGCAGTCATTCCGCCACCGAATTTGTGGGCTGGGTGAACGGACATCCCGACCACCGCGAAAGAACCTTCGATTTGACGCAGGAGCGGGTCACCATCGTCGGCATGGGGAATGTCGCGCTCGACGTGGCGCGGATACTGGCGAAAACCCCGGCAGAACTCGCCAAAACAGACATCGCCGATTACGCGCTGGACGCGCTGAGCCACAGCAGGGTGCGGGAAATCCACATTCTGGCGCGGCGGGGACCCGCACAGGCGGCATGCACCATCCCCGAATTGAAAGAGCTGGGGGAATTGACCGATGCGGCGATTTTTACCCTGCCGCGGGAAATGCTGCTGGATGATGCCAGCCGGGAGATGGTTGAAAAAGACGGGCAAACGCGCCGAAAATACAATATCCTGCAATCGTATGCCGCCGGAACAAACGGCACGGGGAAACGGCGAAAAATCGTATTCCGGTTTTTGGTTTCCCCGGTGCAAATTTTCGACGACGGTCACGGGGGCGTTGGCGGGATGCAGTTGATGCACAACCGGCTCGCCGTGCAGACCGGCGGCGGCATTCGCCCGGAAGCGACCGGAGAGGTAGAGCGGTTGCCGACCGGGTTGGTTTTCCGCTCGATTGGCTATCGGGGCGTCCCCATCCCCGGATTGCCGTTCAATAAGCGATACGGCATCATTTTAAATGCGGAGGGGCGGGTGCTGAACCCTGACCACTCGCCGCGCCCCGGCGAATACACCGCCGGGTGGATTAAACGGGGACCGTCGGGGATTGTGGGAACCAACAAACCCGACGCGCTGGAAACAGTGAAACGAATGCTGGAAGATTTGCAAAACGGCGTACATCTCTCGCCGGAAGCGCCGCAGGGGGAAGCGGTGCGGGAACTGGTGGCATCGCGCCAGCCGCACTATTTCACCTATGCCGATTGGCAGAAACTGGACGCGCTGGAAACACAACGCGGGCAAGTCCAGGGGCGCCCGCGTGTAAAATTCACTCGAATTGAAGAGATGGTTGCCGCCGTGAAGGGGTAATCAGGTCAGTTTCATCACCACCATACCGACCACATCGGCGGCGGCGTTGGCTTTGTCGGACATGTTCGCCACGTGGCGATACACTTCGCGCCGGCGCAGCATAATCATCAACGGCTTGAAGTCCTTCGCTTTGGTGAATAAATCGGCAATTGCCCGCCGGTAGATGTCTTCCACTTCACTTTCCAGCTTTTTCGCCCGTTGGGCGTGCTGTCCCGCCACGCGCGGATTCGCCGTGAGCCGCCGCATCGCCATCGCCAATTCTTCCGCTTCCTGCCGGATGAGTCCAATCATCTCTTGCAAATGAACATCGGCGTCAATGGACAGCAGTTCCATTTCCTGAATGGTGGTCAGCGCGTAATCGAGCATATCGTCAACATTCAATGAGAGGTTGAAAATATCTTCGCGGTCAAACGGGGTGATGAAGGTGTTGTGCAGCTCGTCAATCAACACCCGCCGAATTTCATCCGCTTCGTATTCCTTCTCTTTGATTTGCTCAACGGAAGTCCCGTCCGGCTGGAGAATACATGTTTCCAGCAGGCGCAATCCCTCAACGGTCACGTCCGCTTGTTCAATCAACAATTGCACAAACTTGTCGGTTTTTTTGTTTGCAATAACGTCTAAAAATCCCATATCAACACACCTTTCGGCAAACTAAACAGCCCGCGTGCAAGCGGCTTTGTACGCGCGGCAATATTGAACTGTAACACTGTGAAAAACGTCCCGCCAAATTTCGCGGATAGGCAGCTATTTTATCGCAGTTTACTGATTTTCGCAACCCGTTATCGAGCCACTTTCCAGACGAAGAAAACGCCCGCCGCAATCAGTAATCCGGTGTTGAGTGAGTCGGGACCCTCTGACGCGCGGAGCAGCACCCCCGAAAGCAACATCCCCACCGAAACAATCGCCCAGGTGAGCCGGTGTACCTGATGCTCAATTCGCCCCAGCGATTTGCGCGCATCGGGGGCGAAGGATGTTTCAAAAGAGAGCAAACCCCGTTCGGCTTTGGAAAGAACTTTGTCCACCTTCGGCAGCAGGTCGATGGAGATGCGCCCCAGCACGAGCATTTGCTGTTTCCAGTCGCCCCAATCGCGCCGCATTTCTTCGCGGGCGAAGGTTTCCGCAAAAGGGATGGTCTCCGACCACGGGTCGAAATCGGGGTCGAGGTTGGTGGACATCCCGGACAGCAAACCCACCGCGCGGACGACGAAGAGCATATCCACCTGAAACTGGAAAGGGGCTTCATAAATTAAATCGCGGTATTCTTCCAGCAGTTGCGGGGCTTCATTGAGCGCCATATCGCGCAGTTGGCTCATCCCCGCCCCCCAAAAACGGTCAAACACCATCTGGTGCGCCTCTTCCAGCCGTTTGATGTCCGCGCCGGGCAGCAGAGTATCCGCTTCAATGTATGATTGGATGATGCGCTGCACATCGCGGGTTCCCACGCCGATGGCGAAATTTCGCAAAGCGGAACGAAGACGTTTGGGAATGGCGGCAACCATGCCGAAATCGACGAACACAATTTGGAACGGGGTGGGGTCGGTGGGCAGGGCGTCGGATGGGCGGGGCAAAGCGCGGATGAACAAATTGCCGGGGTGAGGGTCGGCATGGACGAAGTGGGTCACAAAAACCTGCCGCATATATGTGCCGTAGAGTTTTTTGGCGACGGCGGCGCGGTCGATGCCCGCTTCATCCAGCGCGTCCAAATCGGCGATGCGGATGAATGCCACATTTTCCATGGTCAGCACCCGACGGGTGGAATATTCCCAAAAAACCTCCGGGATGCACACGCCGGGGTCGTCGGCAAAATCGGCGGCGAAGCGTTCCGCGTTGTGCCCCTCCGCCTCAAAATCGAGTTCACGCCCGGTGACGGCAGTGAATTCTTCCGCCAGCCAATCGAGATTCACCCGGCGTTTGACGCGGGGGTACAATTTCAGCCACCGAATCGCCAGACTAATCGCCGCCAAATCGGTCTCCACCATCTGCTCGATGCCGGGGCGCAGGACTTTCACCACCACCGGGTGCCCGTCGCGCAGAGTGGCGGTGTAGGTTTGCGCCAGCGATGCCGCCGCCAGCGGCTGGGGATTGAACGACTCGAAGACCTCTTCCACCGGGCAGCCGAATTCGGCGGCGATGAGCGCCAGCACAGCGTCCAAATCGGCGGGGGGGACTTCGTCCTGCAAATCCGCCAGCTCGCTGATGACCTCAACGGGCAGCACGTCCACCCGAATGCTGAGGAATTGCCCCAGTTTGATGAGCACGCCGCCCATATCGAGCGCAACTGCCCGGAATCGCCGCGCGATTTTTCGCCACCGTTCAATGCCGGAACGACGGGCATAGCCGCGCAGCAACGGAATTTTGCGCAGGAATAAATCCCACCAAATCACGTGGGCAAAAATTGTGGCGAAAAACCACACCAGTTTTCGATAGCGGGTTGCATTAAATGATGCGCGTTTGGTCACGGGGCTCAACGTTCTTTCGATAAAATGATTTTCTCTGATGCAGATTGTAGCAGACTGTTGAAATTGTGGTAAATTTTATGATGCAATTTGCTTGACCAATGGCTCTGATGTGCTATACTCCCATAGTGTCCTCGAATTAAAAACTCATGTTAATTTTCAGGAGAACAGGTATGCAAGCCCCCCCGGAACGCCTCGGATCATTTTATCTTGGCGCTGAATACGATTTAAAAACCCAAAAACCCACCAACATCCCCATCAATTACGATGCCCGCGACCTGACCACCCACGCCGTTTGCGTGGGGATGACCGGCAGCGGCAAAACCGGTCTGTGCATCGGATTGCTGGAGGAAGCGGCGGTGGACAATGTCCCCACCCTCATCATCGACCCCAAAGGGGATATGACCAATCTACTGCTGCAATTTCCGGAACTGCGTCCCGAAGATTTTGAACCGTGGATTAATGCCGATGACGCGCGGCGCAAAGGGAAAACGGTGCAGGAATATGCCGCCGCCACCGCCGAATTGTGGCGCAACGGGCAAGCCAAATGGGGCATCACCCCCGACCGCATCCAACGGCTGAAAGACGCCGGCGAATTCACCATCTACACCCCCGGCTCGGACGCGGGCGTGCCCATCAACATTCTGGGCAGTCTCGCCGCGCCGAAGCTCGATTTTTCCACCAACGCCGAAGCCATCCGCGAGCGCATCAACGGCACGGTGGTGGCGCTGCTGGGGCTGGTGGGCGTCGATGCCGACCCCATCCGCAGCCGGGAAGCGATTCTGCTGGCGAACATCTTCGAGTATTTTTGGGCGCAAAACGAAGATTTGGACTTGGCGAAATTAATTTTGTCCATCCAGAATCCGCCCGTGCGCCAAATCGGGGTGTTCGATGTGGACACTTTCTACCCGCAAAAAGACCGCTTCGACCTGGCGATGGCGTTCAATAATTTGGTTGCCGCGCCGAGCTTCAAAAACTGGCTGATGGGGCAACCGCTGGATGTGGACACGATGATGTACACCCCCGACGGGAAACCGCGCCATTCCGTTTTCTACATCGCTCACCTGTCCGACAGCGAGCGGATGTTTTTTGTGACCCTGCTGCTGGAAAATGTGGTAACGTGGATGCGCCGCCAAACCGGCACCACCAGCTTGCGGGCAATTCTGTACTTTGATGAACTCTTCGGCTTTTTCCCGCCCACCGC
>JAJRSQ010000361.1 GCA_024278725.1 Chloroflexota bacterium | reverse complement strand
TCCGTGCCACGTGCGGTCGTAATTTTGGGGCACATAAGGATTGCCCTCGCGGGTGACGAAGGCTGTGCGGACATCCATCATCATACTGGCGGGGGTCAGGGGGCGATAACCATACTTTTCAGCGAAGTCGGGGTCGAATGCGGCGGCGTAGGTGATCGGCTTGATGGATGAGCCGGGTTGACGCGGCGCAACGGTGGCATTCACCGCGCCGTCAATTTGCGGGTCGAAATAATTCGGACTGCCGACCATCGCCAGCACTTCCCCGGTAGTTGGCTTCAGCACCACCACGGCGGCGTTGCGGACGTTTTTGGCGGGCAAACCGTCCTTCGGTTCCGCCAATTGCCCCAGTCGGTACTGCATCGCCCGCCGAGCGCCATCCTGCACGTTCACATCCAGCGTGGTGTAAACCTGCAACCCCTGCGTGTAGATGGCTTCCAGCCCGAAACGGCGTTCCAACTGCCCGCGCACATACATCACAAAATGGGGCGCATCAATGGGGAAAGGGATGGCGGCGAATTGCAGCGTTTCCTGCGCCGCCAATCGCGCCTCATCCGCCGAGAGATAGCCGCGATTGACCATCAGCCCCAGCACATCGCGTTGCCGCGCCCGCGCTGCCGCCGGATTTTCCAGCGGATTGTATGCTGTCGGGCTTTGCGGCAATCCCGCCAGCAGCGCGCATTCGGCGGTGTCGAGCGCGGCGGCGGATTTGCCGAAATAAGTTTTGCTGGCGGCTTCGATGCCGTATGCCAGATTGCCGTAATAGGTTTCGTTCAGATAGAGGGTTAGAATTTCATTTTTACTGTACGATAAAGTGATGCGCCACGCCAGAATGATTTCCCGCAATTTGCGCGTCAGGCTGATTTCCGCCCGTTCCCGGGGCGAAAAAAGAAGATTGCGCGCCAACTGCTGGGTGATGGTACTCGCCCCGCTGACGATTTCCCCCTCGCGGAGGTTGCTCGCCAGCGCGCGGAGCATGGCGCGGGTGTCGAAGCCGGGGTTGCTGAAAAAGGTGGCGTCTTCGGTGGCGATGGTGGCGTTGATGCACGCTTCCGGGATGTCGTCGAGCGCCAAAGGGGTGTGGTAGCCCTGATGCGGGTCGTTGATTTGGTAGAGCAGCACGCCGTTCCGGTCGAAAATATTGGTGGACGGCGCGGACGCGCGGCGATAGAGCTGGTCGGGGTGGGGTAAATCCACCAGTAACCAACGGTACACGGCAAACATCGCCGCCAGTATGAGGATGGCAAGCACAAAAATCAATCGGCGCATGGCAAATGTGAAAGCTGAATGCTGAATGCTGAATGCTGAATCTACAACCATTATATCACGGTTCTGCAACATTATGTTGGTGCAAAGCCGACAATTTTCCGTCAGTTTGGGCGTCGGGTTTGCGTATGGTGAGCCAGCTTACAGAAGAAAGCGGGTTGGCGGGGTAAAATGGTAGTGGTTAAAATCAGAAAAACGCAGGAGGAATAGATGGCTTCAGCCGGAAAAAACAGAACAAAGCGTGAAAAGGTGACGCAAAAGAAACCGAAAACGGGATTAATCATTCTCGGCGTGATGGGGGTGGTGCTGGCGGGCGTGCTGGTGGCGGGGATGTCATCGGTCTTTCGGGTGACGAAAACCGCGCCCGATGATGCTTCCGCCGCTGTGGGCGCGCTCGCCATTGCCGACCGCGAAACCACTTTTCTCGGCGCACCCACCGATGCCGCCGCGCTGGCAAGCGCCGAAGCGGGGCAGTTCGGCGTGCCCACGCTGGTCTTTTTCCACGCCGATTGGTGACCCGTGTGCCAACGGGCGATGCCTGAGGTCGTGAACCTCGGCGAAAAATATGACGGGAAAATCAATTTTGTGCGCATGAATGTGGATAATCCCGCCAGCCGGAAAGGTATGCAAACCTATGGGGTGCGAGTGATGCCCACCTTCGTTTTGCTGGATGCCGACGGGCAGGTTTTGGCGAATATTCAGGGGTATCCGGGCTACAATCAGTTTATCCAAACGTTTGACCGGGTGTTGAGCGAAGGGTAGTCGCCGGCGGGTGAAAAAAAGGGCGTGAACGAAAAAGTTCGCGCCCTTTTTGTTTGCGGGGGGGCGCTACAACAGCACTTCACCCAATGTGACCGCTGCCACCAGCACGAACAGCACGCCGAGACTGCGTTCCATCACTTTTGGGGGAATGCTGCCGGACACCAGCGACCCCAACTGCCCGCCGATGATGACGCCCGGCACGGTGAAAATCACCAGATTTAAAACCGTATTGAGCGTGTTGCCGCCCAATTGAAAAAACTGCACCAGATGCCCGCTTGCGGCAACCAGCGCGGTGATTGCCACCACAAACACGCTCGTCGCCACGGAAACGCGGCTCGGCACGCGACACCGTTGCAGCAGGAAATAGCTGTTCAATTCCCCCAACCCGGTGGAAATCATACCCACAAACACCCCCCCGATGCTGTTGATGAGCCGCCCTTCGGTTTTGTTGCACACCGTGTAACGGATTTCTTCCCCGCCGGCAGTGGTGAGGACGGTTTCAGCATTTTCGCCGCCGTATTTTTCCACAATTAATGCGTCCAGATGCGCCACGTCCGTGTGGTCGGGGGCGCGCAAAAAGCTGATGGCAATGGCGAACAGTCCCACGCCCAGAATGATTTTCAGGTAGTCCGGCTCAATCGAACCGGCAACCCATGTGCCCACCAGCGCCAGCGGAATGGTGACCATCAGCAGGTTGAACCCCAGTTTATAATCAATTAATTTTTTGCGGGTATAAGCGAATAAACCGCTGGCAAAGCCGAATACTTCCGTAATCAACCCCGTGCCGATGGCAACTTCCGGCGAGGTGCGCAAACCGAGGATGAAGATGGGTGCAAAAAAGTTGCCCCGCCCACGCCGGAAGCCATCGCAACCGTTGCGATGAGTATTGAAACGGGGAACATGTACCAATATTGAAATGTCATTTTTTGCACTTCTTTTTTAGTTGGCTGGTTAATTGGTGATTATCGCCAATGACCAATCTCTATCAATGCCCGCCGCAACCGAGCCGCCATATGTGTCCCATTCGAGCCGGTAATTCGTCCGCTTCGGCGGGTCCCCAACTGCCGGGCGCGTACTGCGCCAATGGCGGTGCATCCGGCGAATTTTCCCAGCCGGTGATGATGGGGTCAATCAGTTCCCACGCGCGGTGAATGCTGTCGCTGCGAGCAAACAGGGAGGCGTCCGCTTTCAGCGCGTCCAGCAGCAGACGCTCGTATGCGTCGGGCATCACTTTATCGGTGAACGAATCGCTGTAGTGGAACTCCATATCCACAGAGCGCGATTCTCGCACCGAATCCGGCACCTTCGTTTCAAACTTCAGATGAATGCCCTCATCGGGCTGAATGCAGATGGAAAGGGTGTTCGGCTCAAAGCCGTCGTTGGTTTTCAAATGGAACATAATATCGGGCGGGGCTTGAAACTGAATGGCGATTTCGCTGGTTTTTGCCGGCAACGCCTTCCCGGAACGCAGATAAAAGGGCACGCCTTTCCAGCGCCAGTTGTCCACAAAAAGTTTGAGCGCGGCGTAAGTGGGCGTTTGCGAATTTTCCGCCACGCCCGGCGCGTTGCGGTAGCCGTCGTATTGCGCCCGTACGGTATCATTCAGGTCAATCGGGCGAATGGATTGCAGCAATTTCACCTTTTCGTTGCGCACCGCGTCCGCATCCAGCGACGCGGGCGGCTCCATCGCACTCAGCGAAAGAAGTTGCAGCAGATGGTTCTGGAACATATCGCGCAGCACGCCCGCCGTATCATAATAGCCCCCACGATGCCCCACGTCCACATTTTCGGCGACGGTGATTTGCACATGGTCAACGTATCGCCGGTTCCATACCGGCTCGAAAATGGTATTGGCGAAGCGCAGAAACAGGATATTTTGCGCGGTCTCTTTGCCCAGATAATGGTCAATCCGGTAGATTTGACTTTCATTGAAGACCGCGTGCAGCCGTTTGTTCAGCGTTTCCGCAGACGCCAAATCATGCCCGAAGGGTTTTTCCACGATGATATTTCGCCAGCCGTAATTCTGATTCGCCAGCCCGGCGCCGCCCAAATGGTGCGCGGCGGGGGCGTAAAATTTCGGCGCGGTGGCTAAATAGTACAGCCGATTCGCCAAACCGTTTTCCACGGTGTGCAATAAATATTCCCGCAAGCGATGATAATCTTCCGCCGTGTCCAAATCGCCTTTAAAATAGGTGATGCGCGGGGAAAAAGCATCCCAATCCGCCTGACTGAAGGTCTTGCTGAAGGTTATCACCCCTTCGCGCAGATGTTCCCGAAAAGCGGTATCATCCCACGGGCGGCGGGCAAAGCCGACGATTTTGGTATTCGGCGGCAACCGTTTTTTCTGAAAATTATGATATAACGATGGAATCAGTTTGCGGCGGGTTAAATCGCCCGACGCGCCAAAAATAACAATGGTGACCGGTTGGTTTTTAAATTCGGGCATCGTGCCTCCTTTTCCTCAATCCGTTTTTTTGATGGCGTGTCCGCCGAACTGGTTGCGCATTGCGGAGAGCAGTTTCGCGCCGAAGGGGGCATCCTGCCGGGAGCGGAAACGCTGTTGCAGCGCCAGACTGATGACCGGAATCGGGACGCTCAACTCAATGGATTCCATCACCG
>JAJRSQ010000360.1 GCA_024278725.1 Chloroflexota bacterium | reverse complement strand
TGCGGTAGATGATGTGCAGCAATTCACTGTAAAATTGTTGCGCCAACGCGGGGTCGCGCGATAATGCTTGTAACAGGGAATGGGGTGTGGGGCTGAATGATGAATGGTGAATGGGGGGTGATGAAGGAGGAGTGATGAATGATGAATGATGAAGCGCCCCCGCCAACAAGCCGTTGCCCAGCACCTCAATGGCTTCGCGCACCTGTTTTTGCAGGTCTGCGCCCACCTGAACCCCTGCGGCTTGGCTGTCGCGGTAGAAAATTTCCAGCGGGGCGGCGTCCCAATCGTCGGCGGGGATGAAGCGGCTGGCGTGCGCCATACGGTACAGAGCGCGGAAATCGGCGTAATTGCGGGTCTCAAAAATATTTTCGAGGTCAAATTCCACATATCCTTTGGTGTAGGTGTGATGATAATCTCGCAACAGGCGCAGGCGCAAGCCGTTGGTGACAATTCCCCAGCGATGAGCGCGGCTGACATTGAGGAAGAGTTGGAGCATGTCGTGCGGCGGTTTTCGTTTGGGGGAGTTACCGCGCGCGCCGGTGACGTGGGCGGGTCGAGTGTCCAAATCGGTGGTGGGAGCGATGGTGTGAATCGGCGGCGGGGTGGGGGAATGATGAGTGATGAATGATGAATGATGAACAACAGAAAATTCATCATTCATCATTCCGCGTTCATCATTAGTTTCCCCCCAGCCAAAGTGAGAAATGTTGAAGCGCAGGGCGTCGGAATCATCAATCACGGTATCGCCACGCCGGAAGACGGGCTGAAAATCAAGCGCCCGGAGCAGGGGTAAAATCCAGCGGTCGCGCGTCTGCGAGACTTCCATCACCGGAAGGGTGGTGGCGATGGCGTCCCAACGTTCCAGCAACGTCTCCCATGCGGCGGCAATTTTCTGCTCCATCGCGGCGGGCGATGCGGGTGCATCAGCCCACGGCAAGGCGAAAGTATCGGGTTGAATGCCCCGCTGGGAGGAACGTTCCTGCCGGATATTTTCGATGAATGCGGCGGAAATCAAACCGCCGGAGGTGGAAATTTGTGTTAGTTGAGCCATAAGGACCTCAATTTAAATGATGAGTGATGAATGGTGAATGATGCGTGATGCGTGGATTCATCATTCATCATTCCGTATTCATCATTCTGAATGCCTCGTTCATCGTTGGTTTCCCTTCATCGTTCGGAAAATAGCACGGTCACGGTCAGTACATCGTATGTGCCGGGGGAAAGGTCGTCCAATCCGTTTAGCCACGGGGCAAGGGTATCGTCGGCGTGGCGGCGCATACGGTTGAGCATTGCTTGCCGCTCCGCCACCAATGCTTGCCGTCGGGCTTCGATGGCGCGGGCGAAAAACGTTTCCCGATTCGGGATGGCGGCGGCATCTTCCAGAGCTTCTTTTATTTCTATCTCGGTGCGGGTTGCGGCACTCAAGGTGGGGTGTAACAGTGCGCGGGTTTTGTCCGGCGGAAGCGGGTCATCACCATACAGCGGTATTGCCACCGGAATCAACGCTTCAACAATATTCTGTGGGGTGGTGTTGACCACATATCGCGCCAACAGATGAAAGAGCGCCACCGGTTCAGAGACATCAGGTGTCACCACCGCAGCCGTGCGTCCGTAATATTCGCTGCCGGTAAAAAGTTCCTGTTTGATGAGTTCCAGCAAGCGGCGTACCAGCGGATGCCCCAAGTCCAGCGCGGTGAGTTCGGGGTTGTCCAGCGCGGCTTCCGCGTCAAAAGTGGCATGAGGGATTTCATCGCCCACACCGGCAATCTGCAATGCGGGGTGCGTGAGCTTTAAACGGTAACAGCCGTCGGCGAGGGGGGTAACATGACAGCCAAACCGACTTAATCCGCTTAAAACGAATTTGCGAATTTCTTCCGGTGAGCCGATAGTGTCGGCGGTTTGGCGCAGGCGTTGCTCTACTTCCGGCAGACTGACATCCGCTTGCCCGTAAAAGCTCTCATCCCGAATGCGGTTCAGCAATTCCGGCGCGAAGGGGTCTGCCGCATCATCGGGGTTGGTGGGGGCGGCATTCAGGTTGTCAAACAGGTTAAGTTGCTGAGGCGATAAAGTGGTGTCATATTGTTGAATCAGGTCGATGATGTTGGTTTCATCGCCAAAATAAGGTGGTGAAAAACCATAATCGCGCCGAATTTGGTTCGCCTTTTTAACCAGCACTTTCAGAATTGTGGCATCCAGCGTTTCATCCATCACCATAGTGCGGATATAAACCGTCTTCTCCCGCTGCCCGAAACGGTCAACCCGCCCGTTACGCTGTTCCAGCCGGTTGGGATTCCACGGCAATTCGTAATGGATGACCTGCGCGCAAACGTGCTGCAAGTTTATCCCTTCGCTGATGGCGTCGGTGGCAACCAAGACCGCTTTTTTCGATTGTTCAAAAGCAAAAAACACATCGCGTCGCTGGCGTTCATTCAAGCCGCCGTGGATGGTCAGCACATCTACATCGGCATAGCGTTTATCGCGGGTGATTTCTTTTTTCAGGTAGTTGAGGGTGTCCACATAGCGGGTAAAAATGACCACTTTGGGGCGATATGCCAGTCGGTTGCGCAAAACCCGGTCTAGCAATTTTTGCAATTTGCTGTCCCGGCGGGCGGTGATTTTTTCCGCCAATGCCAACACGTCTGCCAATTTACCCGGCTCGGCGCGAATGGCGTCGGTATTACCATAAGTGGTGCGCTCAACGCGGAAGCCTGCTTCTTCCTCCGTGAACCGTTCGCCGGTATCTTCATCCAGTACATTTGCGCGGGCGGCTTCCAGCGATACGCCGGCATCTTCAGCCAGTTGAGCATTCAATCGGGCTTGCAAAGCTTTTCTGCGGTTGCGCAACGAACAACGCAGGGCTTCCGGGCTGGAGAGGGCACGTTTATGCAGATGCATCACCGTCCAGCTTGCCAGCGTGTGGTATCGAGCGGGACCCATCGCCGCATGTTGCAGGACTTGCTCGCCATAGGTTTCTACTGCCCGAATGGCATCAATTTCAAAACCGCTGGGGCTGACGATGATTTCATCCTGGTCTCGTGTAGGAAAGGGACTACGATCCGGCTGGTTAGCAAACCAAGCCTCCACATCCTCTCGTCGGCGCTGGCAAACATAATTGCGAGCAATTTTACGGCGAATGTAGGGAGCGTGTGGTGGACCGGTCACAGCCCCCACATCAAGCAGGGAAATCAGACTGGCGAATGAATCACTGTA
>JAJRSQ010000359.1 GCA_024278725.1 Chloroflexota bacterium | reverse complement strand
TGCGCTTCGGTGCGCATCGCATCCAGAGAGGTGATGAAAAAGTTGTCGAGCCGGTTGGCGCTCTCGCTGGCGGCGGTCAAGAGAGATTGGTTCGCGGATTGCGTCAGCGCGTGCGCCAAACCCCGGTCGGTCAGATACCCCAGCAATGCCACCGAAAGCAGCAGCACGGGGACGAAGGTCAGCACCAGTTTGACGCGCATCGAAACGTTGCGGAACAACCGGATTTCCAGATATGCGCCGAGCGCCAATGCCAGCACGGCGACCACTGCAATTACAAAGGTTCCATTCATATCAGTCCTCCGCCTCGACCGCCAATTTCACGGTTGTTTGCGGGGCGTTCAGGCTCAAACCCACTTCCTTCACGGCTATCCGCAGGGCGTCTTCCAGTGTGTGCGCCGCTTGAATTTTCTCGCTGATGGTGTTGATGCGGGCTTCGCGGGCGGCGCGGCGCTGAGTGTCGTCCAGCAGGCGGAGCGAGTCGGCGACCTGCGCGAATTCGCTGGCGATGGCTTCCAACAGCGCAATTTCTTCCGGCATCCAGTGGCGTTTTTTGCCCGTTTCTTCCTGCACACCCAACACCCCGGTCACTTCGTCGCGCCATGTCAGCGGCACCACCAGCGCCGCGGCGGGCACACCGTTTGTCGGTTCGGCATGCACCACCGGCGTTTTTTCTTTGGCGGCGGCGACGATGTCGGCTTCCGGCAACGGCGGCACGGGGATATCGGGGTCTTTCACTTTCTCATAACTCTGTTTGAAGTGAGTATTGTAATAAGCCTCCCACGCTTGCAGGGTGTACCGCCGCTGGGTCGCTTCCACTTCTTCCAGCGCGGCGCGGGTTTCTTCCAGCAGCCGCTGGTTTTCCACGGTGGTTGCCACCTGCGAAATGATGGAGGTGTACGGTTGCGTCTCGGCGGCGGTGAAGGCGTGCGGCGCATCCGATTGCAGCACCAGCGCGCCCAAATACCGATACCCCACCATCAGCGGGAAGACTGCCACCGCGCGGGTGTGAGTCTCTTTCAGCCACAGCAGGCTGGGCGTGTCGAGCGTTTTGCTGGTGCGGACATCCGCCACGGTGCGCGTTTCCGCGCTCACCAGCGTTTCCAGCGAAGCGTCCATAGAATGCGAAAATTGTTTGCCGACGGGCAGCGGTTCTGTTCCCTTCCCGCTGTGCCAATTGGCAATGATGGTCAGGGATTCCGTGCGGGTGAGCAAATCGCGGTTCACCGTCATCAGCAATGCCCGATTAATGTCCGGGATGGGGAACGCGCCCAACACCGTCGCCAGAATATCCTGCAAACTGCTGGCGGCGTTCAGGCTTTGGCTGACATCATACAATTGCTCGGTGGTTGCCAACGCCTGTTGGGTCTGTTTGAAGAGCCGCCGGTTTTCAATGCTTGCGGAAAGGAGGGAAGCAATTTGAATGAAGAAGTTTTCATCTTCGGTGGTGTATGCGCCCGTTTTTTCCGCGCCGACGCACATTGCGCCAATCACCTTTGCCCCCGCTGTGAGCGGTGCGACCATCAGTGAATTGATGTCCTGCTGCCGCAATGATTGCGCATCCGTCCAAGTCACGTCACCGATTTTCGGCAAAATTGCCACGTGCATCCCCTGCAATTGACGGGTTCCGGGGGTGAAACGCCGGCGGTTCTGCAAAACCACCGACCCCAGCAGGGTGTTTGAGATGGGCACGGCTTCGGTGGCGCTGATGGGCGTCGGTTGGGTGAACGCCACAACTTCCAATCGCTCGGTGGCATCGTTCAGCACATACAATTGCACCACATCCGCGCGGAGAATATCTTTGATGTGCCGCGCCGAAGCGTCGAAAATGTGCCGTTCATCATCCAGACGGCTCAATTCCTGACTCATTTCGTTCAGCAACGCGGGGCGGCGAGCCTGTTCCGCGAGGTTGCCGAGCGCCTGCTGCGCTTCCACCAGCAACCGGGCGTTGTCCAGCGACAGCGCGGTTTGGGCGGCGACGTTCAGCATCAGGGTGATGTCATCATCGTGCCAGTGGCGGACATCATTTTCATCGTACAAATCAATGACACCCAAAACCTGCCCGCGCAGCATGATGGGAACTGCCACCGCCGATTTCACCCGCGCACCCGGCGAGGTGGTCGCCATCACGGGGGCGCGGCGAGCCATCGCATCGCGCATTTCCTGCCGCCATATTTTCCGCGCGGAGTAAAAGGTGTTGCCCGCCTGCCGGAAAACGTAGGTGTCGGCGCGCGCCGCCAACGGCTCCCAAATATCGGGGATGCGCAGCGCGTCCGCCGTGTCGTTGCCGTTTTCCGCCGTCTCCGGTACGCCCATCCGCACAATCCCGTGCGACGTGTCGAGCGCCAGCGTCAATTCCCGCACCGCCGTTTTGAGGATGGTGTTCACATCCACACTGCCGGTCAGTTTGGTGGCAATTTCGCGGCTCAACTGCTCGCGGCGGGCGCGTGACTGCGCCTCTCGCAATAGATTTTGGTTTTCAATGGTGATGACCAACTGGTCGGCGATGGTGCGCATCTGACGAACGTGGTTTTCCGTGAGCGCCGTCAGCGGATGCGGGCTGAAATAGCTCAGAATGCCGAGCGGTTTGCCGTGGGCGTGCAACCCCAGCAACACCCCGCCCCGCAGATTCAAGCCGCGCAAATAACCGCGCACCGCCACGGGGATGGGTTCATCGTTATTTTCGGCATCCCGATAAACTTGAACCACGTGTTCACTTTCCGCGACCTTCTGCACCACTTCGGCATCCCACAGCGCCACATCGTGCATCACCGGCGCGAGGGTCAGATTTTCGCGGTCAACATCAACGGTATAAACATCGCCGCGCGCCACACTGTCCGGGGCAATTGCGCCGGAGAAGAGGGTCACGGCGCAGACGGACATCCCCAGCGACAGGGCGATTTGCGCCGCGCCCAGCACCGCTTCATCAGTGGAGCTTGCCGCGCCGATGTACCGGCTGGCGCGGTAGAGCGTTTCCGTTTCAAACAGGCTGGCTTGGAGTTCCGCCGCCTGCTGGCGAGTCTGCTCAAATAGCCGGGCGCGCTCCAACGCTTCCGCCACCTGCGTGGAAATATCCGCCAGCAAGGCTTCTTCTTCCGCCGAAAGGGGGTTTTCGGGGTCATCAAATATCCCCAATTCCCCAATCCGGTATCCGTGAACGTCCATCGGCTGAATGATGGTTGAGCCATCCATCCCGTCGGTGGGCACGTCGTCATCGGCGGCGAGCGGTTTGTATGCCCCCTGCCGGAACTGGTAGCCGAGCGTTCCCCGGCGTTTGCGCCCCGAAAATTCCCGCCAGCCATCCAGCGTGGTGAGCTGCTGGAGCGTTCCCAATTCGCGCAGGCGGTCTTCCATATCTTGCCGCAAACGGGTATTTTCAAAAGCAATGGCAATCTGCCCGCAGACTTCTTCCATGATGAGCTGGTCGTCCGCATCGAGCAATCCGGCGGCGTCGCTCTGCACGTCCAGCACGCCCAAAATGGTATCTCCCAGCTTGATGGGAACCGCCAATTCGCCCTCCGTGTCGGGCAAAAGGGGATTGGCGCGCCAATCCGGGTCGTTTTCAACGCTGGAGCGCAGCACCGAGACGCCCGATTCCGCCGCCAGCCCAATCAACCCCACGCCCAGCGGCATCTGGTGTTCCTGCGCCATCATCTTTTTGCCGATGTCGCCATATCCGGCGACCAGCACCGCCGCTTCCAACATGGGGTCGTAACGCAATAACTGCACGTGATAATAATGGAACTGCTCTTTAATCTGTTCTACCACGCGCTGATACAACTCTTCCAGACTGGTGGCGGTGGCGATTGCCTGATTGACCTGCGTTGCCAGTTGCACCTGCCGCCGGCGTCGCTCCAAACGGCGAGTTTCGACATTCGCCAATGCCTGCGCCTGTGTGCGTTCTTGTTTGATATCCCGCAGAGAAACGCGCAAAAACGAGATGCCGTCCACATCCACCGCCGCGAGGTTCACCCGCACATAAACGGGTTCTTCCTGCGCCGATTGCAAGATAAATTCAAATGTTTGCGGTTGCCCGTTGAGCGCGGCTTCCTCCCGTTCTGAAAAAACCGTTGCGGAACGTTCGCCGCCGGGTTGATATACGGGCGCAATTTCCGTGAAGAGTTTGCCCAGCAGTTCATCGCGGGTGCGCGCCAACAATTGCAGCGCGCTGTTGTTGCAGTGGACGCACTGCCCATCGCGCAACAATATCATCCCCTCGGTGGCGGTTTCAAATAAAAACTCATACAGGTTCTGGTCAAGTTTCATAGGCACAATCCTTTACCCTTTGCCTCCCAATTGCGGCGAACCGTCATCGCGCAGACGGATGAACGTCCGTCGCCCCAATGTCCGGCTCACCTGTTCCGCCGTCACCCGCATCACCGAATCCACATCCACTGCGCCGCGGATTTGGTTGGTCACTTGCCGCAAAATCGTTTCGCGTCGCGCCCGCACCTGCGCCTGCCGGTAGAGCCGCGCATTCTGAATGGCAACCGCCAAATGGTTCGCCATGCTGGTCATCAGCATCGCGTCCCGCTCGGAATAGGCATCATAGTGGTAACTCTGCACCGACATCACCCCGATAATCTGCTCGCCGAGGAGCAGCGGCACGAAAAGGAGTGTGGCGGCGGGTTCGCCTTTCCCCCCGCCCGATGCGGCGCGCCGCAAAGCGATGTCCGCCACCTCATCGGGGGTGCGGGCGATGAACAGCGGTTCGCCGGAAGCAATCACCCGCGCGATGTCGGGGTGTTCCGAAACGGGAATGGCGGAAAATTCGCGCTGTTCCCCGTCATCATACACCAGCGGGAAGGTCAGCATCTCCGAACCGGCGTTGTACAGCGCCACGTAAAAGGCTTCCACCGGAACTACCTGCTGAATTTCACGGTAGACCGTTTCCAGCACCTGCTCCAATTCAAGCTGGCGGGAAACCTCGCGCAGAACGCGGTTCACCGCCGCCAATTCGCGGGTTTGCTGTTCCGAAAGATGCAGGGTGTACCGGTTTTGCGCAGCGACCGCCGCCTGTCCCGCCAGCGACATCAGCCGCCGTTCCTCCGTTTCGGAAAGAGAAATCGGTTCGGCATAACTGCCGATGATGAAGCCGACGATTTGCTTGCCCACCACCAGCGGCACCACCAGCAGACACGCCGCGCCCAACTGGTTGCCGAAGAATGTCCGCAGGGTGTGATTCAGACGCGGGTCCTGGTGCAGATTCGCAATCAGCAGCGGCTTTTCGGGCAGCAGGGCATCCACCAGCGCGGCAAAAGTCTCATACGGCAGGCGGGCGTGCCTCCGCACGTCCACCGGCTCGGTGATGGCGGCAAGATGCATCACGCTGTACGGGGTATTGTCCGCGTCCTTCGGCTGGTCAAGAAAATAGAG
>JAJRSQ010000358.1 GCA_024278725.1 Chloroflexota bacterium | reverse complement strand
GCCACCAGCACGTCCGGGTCGTTGTATTCATTCCACGCACGGCGGGCGCTGTCCAGATTGTGCGAGGCGTCATACAATTCGGCGCTATTGCCAAGATCCACCGTTTCGCCGCCGAAGACAATCACGTCATTCGCGGTCAAGGTCATCGGCGACCAGTATAATTCCACATCACCCGTCGGAAAGATGCGCCGCCGCAGGTCATCCAATCCGGTGCTGACCTGCAATTTCATCGCAGACAGTTCGGACGGGGTGTAATCGTTTGCCATAATGGGAACCAGCAATACCCGCAGCGGCATATTCGGGCGGAATACGGCGGCGGTGTTGCCCGTTGCCAGTACATACGCCTTATTTTTCAGGGTGGTTTGAACGGACACGCTGTCCACCAAATTGCCGCCCAGCATCGGCGTGACCGTGAAATTCAGACTATTGTCAATATCCGCCAAATCCGTCGCCGAGGGGACGCCGCCCACCGTCGGTATTTGAGTTTCCACGTTTGGCAGATATGACCGGGTACTGCCGCCTTCGGTGAAATCGAGCTGCACACTATCAATTTCCACCAAATCCGTGGTGCGTGCCGCCGGATTGGTGTTCAAATAATGCTGAACCATCGTCGGTCTGGATGCCACCAATCCCATTGAGGGGATGCCCTGATTCAACACCATCTGCGCCACAGAGACCGTCAGCCGCCGAAATTCGTCGCCGGTGCTGGTGGCGCTGACGCCGGAACAGGCATTGTTGACGACAATCGCGCCGATGCCGTCCCCCGGTTGAATCAGCGTGCGCAGCCGGATGGGGGAATAATTCGCCGGCGAACGGAACGCGCTGCCGCCCAATTGCACTTGCGCGGTGTAATCGAAATTGGTGCCGTTGATGGTCACCCACACGCCATCGTTGCCGCCGGTGGGCGTAAACCCGTTGATGACCGGACGGGCGCAGAAGGCATCGGCTTGGGTGGTGCGCGCGCCGCCCCTAATTTGAACCGAGACATCGCCGCTGGTGTTGAAATCGGTGAGGCGTACCTGCAACTCCGTTTCGGAGGTGGAGATGATTTCGGCGATGGCATCGCCGATGGTCACAGTCGTTCCATCCGAATATCGCGCGGGGAACCCGCTGCCGGTGATGGTGATGGTGTCGCCGCTACTGCCCACGGTGGGTGAAATGCCGGTAATTTGGGGGATGACCGTTCCCAGCGGCGGCAGGTAGGTTCCGCGCACGCTCACGCCGGGGTCGGGGGCGTGGCTGAACCAGATGCGGTCGGCGCCGTCGGAGGCGATACCGCTGATTTCGTCGCTGGCAAGCCCGGAGTTGGTGGTGTAATATTCTTCCCACGTCACACCATTGAAAACAGCTCGACCGGCGTACAGCCGTCCGAAATTATCTTTTGCAATCGGCAAATTATTTGCCGGTATGGGCAGGGTTTGGGTGGAAAAACCGGTGCCATTGTAAAAAGACAATCCATCCGCCGTGCTGACCACAATTCTGCCGGAGTCAAGTTGCAGCAGGTCGAAGATGCCGTTATCGGGCAGCCCGTCGGCGGTGGTGAAGAGTGTCCAGCTCGCGCCATCAAGTTGCGCCAGTCCGCTGTTTGTGCCCGCCCAGAGCCGGTTCTGCCGGTCAACGGAAAGGGTGGTGACGGGCAATGCCGGCAAATCGGAGTTGGTGGGGGTGAAGGTGGCGACGAATCGCTCCCGGTCGAAGAGCGTCAACCCGTCTTGCCCGCCCATCCAGATGCGCCCCGCGTCATCTTGCGCCAGCGCATAAACGGCGGTGGTCGGGCGGGTGCCGGGTTTGTCGGTCAGATAATCCCAGCCGGTGGGGGTGTAAAGGCGCACCCCGGTATCGGTGGCGACCCAAACTCGCCCCTGCGAATCGCCCAGCACATCCCACACCCGGGGCATGCCGGTGCGGTTGTCCCAGGTCTCCCCGTCCGGTTGGAGGACGTACAGGCTGTTGCCGGTTGCCAGAAATGCGCGCCCGCGCACCGTCCAAATATCCTGAATCACTTTATTGCCGATATTGTTGCGGTCGTCCAACTGCTGCCAGCGTTGTGCCAGAGTTATCAGTCTGCCGTCATCTTTTCCCAACCAAACCCGTTCATCTGCCGCACCGACTGCGGTCACGGTACTGTTCCAGTACGGTCCACTACTTTGATAATCCGCACTACCGATGGGGGCGGACAGCCAGTTCCACGACTCGGTTGCCAACGTGCCGGGATACGCACCGGTCACTTCAAACGCCGCCAGTCCACCGCTGACTGAGCCGAACGGTTCCTGCACCAACGCCGTCCAGACGCGACCGTTGCCATCCACACTGACCCGCCGCGCCCAATCGCCAATGGTTGGGGCAACATACGCCGTGCTACCCGTGCCAGGCGTTATATTCGCCGGAATGCGGCAAATCCCGTGCCCGCCAAATTCAGTCTGTTCCGGCGACACAATCCACCAGTCGCTATTATGGGCGAAAGCCATATCCGTCGGTTGAACCAGACCGCACTTTGTCCCGTAATTGGTTGTGCCGGTAGCACCGGTGATGGTATAGGTTAAATTTTCGAGGTGACCACTGTTGTTCACCACCCACACATCCCCCGTTCTTCGATGGGCGATTGCGCGGATGGGTTCACCCCCAAATGCCGTACTCCAAGCGTAAAATTGAGCGTACCAAGGCGGAGGTCCGGTCATGAGTACCGGGTAATGAAGCCCGTTCACCGCGCCGACAAATGGAGCGGAATCCACATCGGTGTAACCGGGGCGGGTGTCAATAGAAAGTGTTTGGGTTGTGCCGATACCGAGGTATGAGGTGGTGGGTATCGAGCCGTCATATAGTTGCGCGCCGGCATCGTCGGTTGCCAAAAAGGTGTGAGTATAGGTGTCATTATAGCGGATATTGTTGACGATGCCGGAGGTACTACCCAGCACCCCCTTCGTCAGATGGGTTCTGACCCCGTTGCTGTGATAGAGCCATGCGCCATCACCGTTGGTGGCAATGGCGGCGGTACTCCCTTCCACATCAATGTCGTTCACTTGCACGCTGACCGGCACGGGGAAATCCCAGCGTCCCAGCGGCACCAACGGACTATCGCCCACCGGCAGCCGCCACACATCAAACCAAGCGCCGCTTCGGTATCCCCCAATATACAATATATGCCGCTGACGGGGGCTGTAAAACCCGGTTGTGCCGTCCATTCTATCTAATGTAAAAATAGACGTATCCCACAACTCATTGGTGAGCGGGTCAAAAATCCAGATACTGGTTTGATAGGAGGTGTTGTGTTTATTATAACCACCGGAAAGGTAAATGAGGCGGGTAATCGGGTCGCTGATAGCTTGAATAAAATGAAAACCCTTCGGCAAAAGGGTGGGTAAGAGTGTAATTGAGCCGTCATCTCCGGTACTGTTGAGGGTGAGTTGGTAAATACGGTCACTTTCTGAATTACCGGCGTCTGACATAAGACCGCCAAAGACGTATACACTATCCGTCAGAGGAGAATAGGCGGCGCCCACAGATGACAATGGTTCCGGCAGTGAAATTGCGGTGGTGGTAATGCTCTCCGTAGCCGGGTCGAACAGAGAGATGTCGCTCACCGGGGCGGTCGCATCATGCCCCCCTAAGAGCAAAACTTTATCCCGTCCGGGGTAATAAACGGCGGTCAATCCAAACAAAGGTTGGGGAAGCGTGACCGGCAGAGTGGCGGGTGCGCCGGTTTCCGGGTCGAT
>JAJRSQ010000357.1 GCA_024278725.1 Chloroflexota bacterium | reverse complement strand
GTTTTGCGCCCCAGCGCGCCCGCCGCCATCATTTTTTCAATGATCGGGTTGAGGGCGGAGGTTTTCAGAATCTCCCGGTAGGGGTCATCGGGAATCAGGTCGTACAAATTGCCCGCCACATGGGCAATGATGTCCAGCCCGATGAGGTCTTGCAGGCGGAAGGTGGCGGTTTTGGGGCGACCGATGACGGGACCGGTGACGGCGTCCACTTCTTCCACCGTGTAGCCGTTTCTGACGGCGTAATCGCCGATGAACGCGCCATCAATGCTCATCAGCCGATTGCCGATGAAGTTGGGGGTATCTTTGCAATACACAATCCCTTTGCCCAATTTCGTTTCGCAGAAATCGGCGATGGCGTTGACCGCTTCCGGGTCACTGTCGGCGGTGCGAATCACTTCCAGCAATTTCATGTAGCGGGGAGGGTTGAAAAAGTGTGTGCCGAAGAAATGTTTTTTGAACTCGTCACCCCGTCCTTCGGCGATGGACGCCACGGGGATACCGGAGGTGTTGGTGGTGATGATGGTGTTCGGCTTGCGGATTTTCTCCAGCCGCGCCATCAATGCCTGTTTCGGTTCCAGCTTTTCGATGATGACTTCAATAATCCAGTCCACATCTTCCAGCAGATGGAAGTCGTCTTCCAGATTGCCCGGCGTGATGAGCGATGCCGCTTGTTTGCTCATCAAACTGGCGGGACGCGCTTTTTTCATGCGTTCAATGCCGCCGTTGACGATGCTGTACCGCACTTCCGGGTCGTCGAGGGTCAACCCGCGCGCTTCCTGCTCCGGCGACAATTTGAAGGGGACAATATCCAGCAAAACCACCGGATACCCTGCGTTGGCAATGTGCGCCGCAATCGCCGCGCCCATCGTCCCGGAGCCAATGACACCTACTTTTTTGATACGATAGCTCATACCTTTCTCCTTTGAAATGATTGTTATGGTACACCCACCCCCCTTAATCTCCCCTCAAAGAGGGGGGAAATACGCCTTCCCCCTAACAGGGGGAGGGTTGGGGAGGGGGTAAATGACTCATTCATATTTGAACCGCCACACGCCCAGCCCGAAAGAGACTGCGGCGAAGCCGAGCAACACCACGGTGGGCAACAGCACCGCCGAAGGTTCTGCGCCGCGCAAAATGATGGCTTGAAAGCCGTCCATCGCCCACGCGCTGGGGAAGAAATGCCCCACCGTTTGCATAAATTTCGGCACAATGTCAAGGGGCCACCATGCCCCGCCGAGCGCGCCCATCGTCATGGAAGCGGCGACCATAATCCCCGATGCCTGCGCCGTGGTTTTGACCACCGTGGACAGAAAAATACCGATGCCCACTGCCGCCGCGTCGAATGCCAGCACCACCATCACCAGCGCCAGTGGACTGCGCCCCCACTGCACGTGGAAGAAGAGTTGCCCCGCCGCAATCAGCACCGCCATTTGGATGATACCCACCAACAGCGGTCCAAGTGTTTTGCCCATCAACAGGGTTGATTTGGATATCGGGCTGGCGACCAACCGTTTGAGCGTCCCCTGATTCCGCTCTTCCACCAGCACAATGGCGGAGGCGAGCAGGGTTATCAGCCCGAAGGTCACCAAATTCCCCGGCGATGACTGGCTTGTGCCGTCCATGGTGGGCAGTTGCGTCGCCGTTTCCGCCCTGACCGTCACCGATGGGGTCGCCAGTTCCGCTTCTGCCTGCGCCAGCGCTTGTTGGAAAAAGGCGGCTTTTTCCTCCGCCGAGGCGAACTGCCGGATGGTTTCCGCCTGCGCGGTGGCGGTTTGCGCCACACTGAGCGCGCCGTTCAAATCCGTCAGCACCGCTAGAATTTCCTGCCGGGCGGCATCGGTGCGAAGATTGTTGAGGTTTACCAGAAACTCGGCGGCGACGGGTTCGCCGGAGAAGGCGGACTCGCCCAGCCCGGCGGGCAGCACCAGCACCCGCCGGTACGTTTCAATCGCGGCGAGCGCGTCGCTGCGGGTGGCGGGCACTGTGTCTCCCGAAATGAGCCGCACCACATCCGAATCTTGCAGGCGGCGAAGGATGACCGTCGCCATTGCGCCGCCATCCTCATTGACCGCCAGAACCGGCACGCGGGGGTCGGCGTCGGGATTGCCGGAAAATGCCGCGCCCAGCACGGCGGTGAAGATTATCGGCATGATGAACGCCATCACCAGCGTGATGGGGGTGGTGAACGCCAGCCGAACATAGGTCAGGGCAATGATCCATATTTTTCGCATATCGCCCTCCTAAACCAGCGCCCGGCGGCGGTACAGAACCATCCCCGCGCCAAACAGCACTATCGACATAAGCGCCAGCGCCAGCATTTCCGGCATGAGATTCGCCAGCGATTGCCCTTGTCCCAGTTTGATGAACCCTTCCATGCTCCAGTAATTCGGCGTAATTTTGGCGATGGTGGTCAGCCAGCCCGGAAAATTGTCCGCCGGGGTGAGATTGCCGCCGATGACCATCAACACCAAAATGGTGGAAGTGCCGATGGTGCCTGCTTGCGCTTCATCTTTGGCGATGACCGCCAGCAACAGCCCCAAACTGGTGAAGGCGAAAATCACGCCGATGGACAGCGCCGCCACCCCCAACGGGTCTCCCCAGCGCAGCCCGAAGAGTACGGCGCTGGCAATCAGCAAAATGCCGAATTGGATGATGCCGGTGAACAGAATTCCGAGCAACTTGCCGAACAGAATCATCCCGCCGGGCGTTGGGGTGGCGTTCAGCCGGGTGAAGGTCCCCGTGCGTTCCTCTTCCAGAATGGTGCGCGCCCCCTGCGTGGTGCCAAAAGCCAGAAAGATTATCGCCATACTGGGGGCGAAAAATGCCAGCGGGTCGAATTTCACGGTTTGCCCGGAAGCGTCAACAGTTTTCAGTGAAATGATGTCCATTGTTGCGCCGTTGGCGGTTTGCATTTGCGCGGCGAGCGATTGGGCGATGGCGGGCACGCCATCCGGGGTGATGAGCCGGTTTTCAACGAGCGTTTGGATGGTGACGTTGAACAGCACATTGCCGCTACCCATGCGGCGCGCAATTTGGGTGATGATACCTTTGACGATTTGGGCGCTGGTGTCGCGTGCGGGGTCGCTGTATATTTCAATTTCCGCCGGTTCGCCCAGGATGACCGCGCGGGTGAGATTCTTCGGCAGGACGACCAGCGCGGCATAGCTTTTTCCCGCTTCGATGGCGGCTCTGGCGGCAGCTTCATCCGTCACCTCC
>JAJRSQ010000356.1 GCA_024278725.1 Chloroflexota bacterium | reverse complement strand
GGGTCTTTAGGAATTCAGGGGGTTGTCATTGCGAGCGAAGCGAAGTTGAAAATGCCCGAAGGGTGCAATCTCTATGAATGTCAGCGGAGATTGCTTACCCCGTTGGGGCACAGGTCGGCGCAAAAAACGCGCCTCGCAATGACATTTCATAAATTCCCCCTAGATTCTGATTGAACCATAATTTCCATCGGTCAATTTGAATCACCACCCAAAAAGGCGAAACAGGAAAAATCCTATTTCGCCTTTTTTGTGTGGGGCACGATGCATCGCGCCCCACACGGCTATACCACCATTCGGACATTATCCCGCGTATCTATACAGGGGGGTCATTGCGAAGCCCGTAGGGCTGAAGCAATCCCCACTATTCAACTCGGAGATTGCCTCGCTTCGCTCGCAATGACATTTGTCACACTGATGGCTGTATAGTCACTATCCCGCTTGCTTTTTCTTTTCCTCTTCCAGCAGCACCCGCCGCAAAATCTTGCCGACCATCGATTTCGGCAGTTCGTCGCGGAATTCCACAAATTTCGGAACCATATATGCCCGCATTTCCTTTTTGCACCACTGCCGCAATTCTTCCTCCGTGAGCGATGCGCCCTCTTTCAGCACCACAAACGCCTTCGCCACTTCACCGCGGCTCTCGTGCGGCACGCCGACCACCGCCGCTTCCAAAATCGCCGGATGCTGGTACAAAATATATTCCACTTCATTGGGGTAAATATTGAACCCGCCGGAGATAATCATATCCTTTTTGCGGTCAACAATTTTCACAAAACCATCTTCATCCATCACCGCCAAATCGCCCGTGTGCAGCCACACATCCCCGTTTTCATCGGGGCGGAGGACGTTGGCGGTTTCGGTGGGCATATGCCAGTATCCTTTCATCACCTGCGGTCCCCGCACGCAAAGTTCGCCCACTTCGCCCGGCGGCACTTCCGTTTTGCCCGTTTCCGCATCCACAATTTTCACGTCTGTATTGGGGATGGGCACGCCAATAGTGCCGATTTTTCCGGTGCTTTCAACCGGATTGATGGTGACGGCGGGGGTGGTTTCGCTCAAACCGTATGCCTCCACCAGCTTGCCGCCGGTGACGCGCATAAATTCTTTCTGCACCTCCGGCGGCAGTCCCGCCGCCCCGCTGAGGCACACCTGAATGGACGAAAGGTCGTATTTGCCCGATTTCACATCGGGATGGTTGTTGATGGCGTTGTACAGCGTTGGCACGCCGGGGAAAAAGGTGACTTTGTGCCGCACCAGATTCTTCAGCACGTCGGGCAAATCGCGGGGGTTGGGGATGAGCACTTGCGCAAAGCCCAAATAGATTGACCAGTTTTGACATGCGGTCATCCCGTAACTGTGGGTGAGCGGCAGGGCGCTCATCGTGACGCCGTGCCCGCGCACCATCCCCGGAATCCAGTTGGCAGTTTGCACCACATTGGCGATGAGATTGCGCTGGGTGAGCTGCGCCCCTTTGGGCACGCCGGTGGTGCCGCCGGTGTACATCAGCACAGCGGTGTCGTCGGGGTCTGACGCGACGGGGGTGGGTTTACCCGTCCCTTCGCGCAGGAAATCCCGGAACCACACCGTATCGGCATCGCCGCTGATGTCCACCCGATGGCGTTCGCCGTTCATATCGGGTTTGTTTTCTTTCAGCAGGGTGAACAGCAGTTTGAGTACCGGCGGGAAATAATCTTTAATATTGGCGACGATGACCTTTTTCAGTCCCAAATCGCCGCGCACTTTTTTCACCCGTCCGTACATCAAACTGAGCGTGACCATGAAAGTCGCACCGGAATCACTGATTTGATGGGCGATTTCTCGCGGCACATACAGCGGGTTGGTCGGCACAACAATGCCGCCCGCCCGCAAAATGCCGTAATACGAAATGACCACCTGGGGGCAGTTGGGCAGATACACCGACGCCCGGTCGCCCTTTTGGAAGCCGTTTGCCTGCAACGCCGCCGCGAATTGGTCAACCAGTCTGTCCAGTTCGGCGAAGGTGATGATATTGTTGTAAAATATCAGCGCGGGTTGTGTGGGAAATTCTCTCGCCGTTTGTGCCAACACCTCAGAGAGGGTTTGGTTTGGAATTTCCACCGTGGTGGGGACGGTGGGGTCATACGCTTTGTGCCATCGTTTTTCCATAAAAAACACTCCACTCACGTTAAAAAGCGAGAACGCCCGAAAGCGCTCTCTCCAATTCTTTATTCGGCTTTTTTCGTTTCTTCTTCCAGCAATTGGCGGCGCAAGATTTTACCGACCATTGTTTTGGGCAGTTCGTCGCGGAATTCCACAAATTTTGGAACCATATATGCCCGCATTTCCTTTTTGCACCACTGCCGCAATTCTTCCTCCGTGAGCGATGCACCTTCTTTCAGCACCACGAAGGCTTTCACCACTTCACCGCGCGTTTCATGCGGCACGCCGACCACCGCAACTTCCAAAATCGCCGGGTGCGAATACAGCACATCCTCCACTTCGTTGGGATAAATGTTGTACCCCCCGGCGATGATCATGTCTTTTTTGCGGTCTTTGATGGCGACATATCCGTCGTCATCCATTGCGGCGATGTCGCCCGTGTGCAGCCACACATCCCCGTTTTCATCGGGGCGCAACACGTTGGCGGTCTCGGTGGGCATATTCCAGTAGCCCTTCATCACCTGCGGACCTCTGATGCACAATTCGCCGATGTCGCCGATGCCGAGCGTCTTTTCGCCCGTTTCAGTGTCCACAATGCGCACATCGGTGTTGGGCACGGGTACGCCGATGGTGCCGATTTTGCCCATCGAACCGATGGGATTGACCAGACACACGGGCGATGCTTCGCTGAGACCGTAGCCCTCAATGAGTTTTCCGCCGGTGATTGCCATAAATTCTTTTTGAACTTCCTGCGGCAATCCCGCCGCCCCGCTGATGCAGGCATCAATGGAGGAAAGGTCGTATTTCCCGGCTTTCACATCGGGATGGTTGTTGATGGCGGTGTACAGGGTTGGCACGCCGGGAAAGATTTGGACGCGGTGATTTTGCAGGTTTTTCAGCACGTCGGTCAATTCGCGGGCGTTGGGGATGAGCACTTGGGTGAAGCCGCGATAGATGGCGTGGTTCTGAGAAACGGTCATAGAATAGCTGTGGGTGAGCGGCAGCGCGGTCATCACCACGCCTTTGCCGTCTTCAAAGCCGGTGAGCCACGAGGCAACCTGAAGGGCGTTCGCCACCAAATTGCGATGGGTGAGCTGCGCTCCTTTGGGCACACCGGTGGTGCCGCCGGTGTACATCAGCACGGCGGTATCGTCGGGGTCGGATGATACGGGGGTGGGTTTTCCTTTTCCTTCCTGCAAAAAATTCCGGAACCAAACCGTATCGGCATCCCCGCTGATGTCCACCCGATGGCGTTCGCCGTTCATATCAGGCTTATTTTCTTTCAGCAGGGTGAACAAAATTTTGAGCACCGGCGGGAAATAGTCTTTAATGTTGGCGACGATGACCTTTTTCAAGCCCAGCCCGGCGCGGACTTTTTTCAATCTACCGTACAGCAAACTCAACGAGACCACAAAGGTGGCGCCGGAATCTTTGAGCTGGTGTTCAATTTCGCGGGGAACATACAAGGGGTTACTGGGGACAACCACCGCTCCGGCACGCAGCGCGCCATAATAAGCGATGGTATATTGCGGACAGTTGGGCAAATAGAGGGCAATTCTATCCCCTTTTTTGAAGCCGCTGGCTTGCAGTGATGCCGCAAATTTATCGGCAAGCGCGTCCAGCTCGGCGTAGCTAATCTTGCGATTATAAAAAATCAACGCCGTATTGTTCGGGAATCGCTGTGCGGTTTGCGATAAAAATTGATGCATCGGGGTGTCGGGAATGGTGATACTGGTGGGAACACCGGAATCATATTCCTTGAACCAAATTTTCTCCATTGATCTCCTCCACGAGATATTAAATTGGTCAACAGGCAATGAGAGTATAAACGGATGTGGGGGAGTTGTCAAAAAATTAGGGGTTTTGCCAGCGGTCAATCCACTGTTTGGGCAACCGGGTGGTGCGCCCTTCCCGGTTGATGCAGATGTGATGCGTTGCGCCGGTGACGAGGATTTGTCCGGTTTCGGCGTTGAAAACTTTGTATTCGAAGGTCATCTTCCGGCTTTTCACCACGGAAAGATGACACTCAATGGTTACCAATTGGTCGTATTTTGCGGGGGAGATGAAGCGCATATCCAACTCGGAGACCGCCAGCGACACGCCCCCGGCTTCAAATTGAGCGTAGCTCGTACCCTGCACCCGCATCAGCGCACTGCGCGCTTCCTCGAACCAGACCAAATATGTGGCGTGATGCACAATGCCCATAGCATCCGTTTCGGCGTATCTCACATGGAAGGTTGTTTGAACGGTGTTTGGCGCGACGAGTTTTTCCACGGATTATTATTCCTCATCCATTTGATAATCAACCAGATACCGCAACGAATGGCACGCATCCACCACGTTTTTCACGCTGATGTCCACATATTCGTTGGGTTCCGCATCCACCAAAAGCGTGGTCATACCCAGCAGCTTCGGCTGTTTCAAATTGCGAGCTTGGTCATCAATATACACACATTCTTCCGGTTTGGCGTGTAGATGATGCACCACGGTGGTGTACGGATGCAAAGCGGGTTTGCTCACGTAATTAACGCTGCGGATGTCGAAAATGTCTTCAAAATGGCGGGTGATTCCCAACACCCGCAAGACGTTTTCGGCGTGTTTGCGGTATGAGTTGGTGAAGATGTATTTTTTCAGATGCAACTTCGAGAGGCACGCATCCAATTCGGGGTTGGGTTGGATGAATTCTTCCACCGGAATATCATGCACAAAATCCAAATAGGCATCGATGTCCACCGCCTCTTCCTGCAACAATCCGCGCAGAACCGTGCCATAGGTGTAATTGAAATACGCCCGGCGCTCGGTGGCTTCTTCATACGTTAAACCCAATGTCTCCATCAGATAGGTTTTTATGCGCTCGCCGATAGCCGGCATAACCGGTGTGTTTCTGGGGTAGAGTGTATCATCCAAATCAAATAGAGCGTACTGCAATGGCATAAAGTAGATGTCCCTTAGGTGGTGCTTTCCGTGCGGATGATGTCTGCCAAAACCGAGGCGTCCATATTGCGCCCGGTCAATACGCAAACAACGGTTTTTCCGGCAAAGCTTTCCGGCGATGCCAGCAACGGGGCGATGGCAATGGCGCCGGACGGTTCCACCAGCAATTGTTCCCGGTTCAGCAGGGTGAACACTGCGCGCCGGATGTCGGATTCGGTGTGCAACAGTACATCTTCAACCAGCGTGCGCGCCAGATAGAAGGGAATACTGCCGAACCCACCCGCCAATCCATCCGCCAGCGTCGGCTCATGGTCGTAGGGGTCAATGGGAAAGTTTTGCTCAAACGAAAGCTTCGCCGCCGGTGAAGCGGTGGGCTGCACGGCAAAAATGTGTGTGCCGGGGTTGATGGCTTTGGTCGCCAGCGCGATGCCGCTCACCAATCCGCCACCGCCGGTGGGAACCAGTATCGCATCTGCGGTGGGCAAGCCGAGCATAATCTCCAACCCGCACGTTCCCTGCCCCAAAATAATGTCCACATCATTATAAGCAGAAATGTATTGCGCGCCACTTTCCGCCGAAAACGATTCGGCGGCGCGGTGGGCATCTTCATAAGTTTCACCGGCTTCCTGCACCGAAATATGATATTGCGCCAATTTTTGGCGTTTCGATTCCGGCGCGGTGCGGGGGATGAAGACCGTCACCGGCGCGAGTCCCAGCGCTTCGGCGGCATATGCCACCCCCAAACCGTGATTCCCCGCGCTAGCGGTCACCACACCGGGGAAGGGGTCGGCATCGGCGAGCTGCGCCAATTTATTGAGCGCCCCGCGCACCTTGAAACTGCCGGTCGGCTGCAAAAAGTCGAGCTTCAGCCAGACATCCGCGTCGCAATGGACACTGAGAAATTTACTGGGAATTAAGGGGGTGTGGCGAATGTACGGCGAGATGCGGCGATGCGTGGCAATAAAATCATGTAATTTTGGGGAAGGTGCCGGCACAGAATGCTCCATTTTTATTGGGCAAAGGCTTTCGTTTCAATCACCTTATTTGTCAACAAATACCAATTTTGAATCGTTGAAAAACGATCGGCGGTGCTGGCAAGCGGCGACATCTGCACATTTTTCACATCATGGCGTAGTGCATACGTGAAAATCGGATTATATAATACCAGAGCAGGGGTCTCTTGGGCAAAAATCTGCTGGAAAATATAATAATCTTTGATGCGTTCATTTTTGTCGCGGCTGATGCGCCCGTTTTCCAGCGCGATGGACGCCTCGCTATTGTTCCATCCGCCGTAATTCTGTCCGCCGTCAATTTGCGCTTGGTCCCAAAACCGATAGGGGTCCGGGTCGCCGAACAGTTCCACGTTCACCAGCACGGCATCGAAAGCGCGGTTCTTCAATTGTGCGGAAAGGTTGTCTGCGTTCACCGACACATCCACCGCGATGCCCGCTTTCCGCCACGCCGCCGCCAGATATTGCGCCACCTGCTGCTGGCGCGGGTTGTCCGACACGGTGAGCGCAAACGCCAGCGGACGCGAGCCGTCATCGCGGATGCCGTCGCCATCGGTATCCACCCACCCGGCATTGGCGAGCAGTTCGTCTGCCGCCGCCGGGTCAAATTCGGGGAAGCTCTGATTCGGATTGAATGCCCACTGCCACGCCAAAAAGGGGCTATTAGCAACAACGCCCTGCCCGTGCAAAACGGTATCAATCATCCCCTGCCGGTCAATGAGCATCAAAAGCGCCCGGCGCACATCGGGGTTTTGAAAGAAGGGAAGGTCATCCGCTTTTTGTAAATTCAGATAGACCACACTGAATTGCGGCAACGGCGCGCTGAACAATCGCGCGTCGGGCAGAGCTTGCAGCGGGGCAATTAATTCCGCCGGCATCTGCCCGATGCCGTCAATTGCATCGGTTTTCCACGCCTCCAGCAACGCATCCGTGGTGGGGAAAAATAGAAATTCCACTTGCTCAATGCGGCTCGATTGTCCCCGGTAACGGGGATTTCGCGCCAGCAGCACATGGTCGGCTGCCACATCCTGCACCCGAAAAGGTCCCGTCCCCACCGGCGACAGGTTGAATGGGTGGATGAGCAGGTCGCGCGCGGCAATACCTTTGAGCAGATGTCGGGGCAAAATGCCGGTGGTGGTAAAATAGGGGAATGAGGGGAAGGGGTCTTCCAGCGTGAAGCGGATGGTCAAATCGTCCACCTGCTCGATTTTCACCGACTGCCACAGGTCTCGCAGGGCGGGGTTGCCGGGGAAATCGTCGGCGCGGATGAGGTTGAGGGTGAAAACCACATCCGCAGCGGTGAAAGGTTCACCATCCGACCAGCGGACATCCGGGCGCAGCACAAAAACGTACACCCGCCCATCTTCCGAGACGCTCCAGTTTTGCGCCAACACGGGGTAAAGTTCCGCGTCCGCACCGGCGCGGGTCAGCCCTTCAAAGACCAGCCCGGTGATGTCCACGTCAATCGGATTGTATTCGGCAAGCAGGGGGTTGATGAACTGCACGCTGCCGAGGTTGCCCTCGCGGTACGTGCCGCCCTCGGCGGGTACTTCGACGGTGATTTTTTTGACAACAATTGTTTGCAGATATGCCACAAGCAAAATCGCGCCCGTTACAGCCAAAATTGCTTGCCAGCGAATGAAACGTCCCATAAATTCTGTGGAAACAACAATGCACAAAGGGAATGCCTTTGTGCATGTGTATGCTTGCTTAAGCCGCTTGAAGTAAAATTTTTACAACATAACAACGATGATGGCTACGGCGAAAAACACTACCGACAACCCGATAGTTGCCTGATAGAGCACTTTTTCCGCCCCGCGCCGCGTCCGGGAAAAACCGCCGCCACCGCCAAATACGCTACCAACATTGCTATTGCTGCCTTGCAGCAAAATTACGGTAATCATCGCAATGGATAAGATTATTTGAACTATTTGCAGTGCTGTGGTCACGTCATACACCTCATCTGAATTTCAACTTGCTGATTATACCACTGAACCCGGACTTGCGCCAATGCGCACGCCAAACTTTGCGGACGCAAATCAACTTGACAAAACCCGTACATCCCCATACAATATATTTATGGAAAATGATTATGGTAAGCTGAGGGCGTATGGCATTCGGGCAGAAATCGCAAGTTGATAAACTAAGTGTGGTGGAGTTGGAACGCCTGTTGCGCATCAAACAGCGGGAGGCGCGCAAAGAACGTTTTTTGCGTCTTTCGGCGGCGGGGGCATCGAAGAATGCGGCGTTGTTGAGCCGGGATGACGACCTGCCCGCCGAAAAAGCATCGCCGCCGCGCAAGCCCAAAACTACCCGCGACCGCATTTTAGGGCTGATTGAAATGGCGGTGGTACTCGGTCTGATGGCGATTCTGTGGACATCGTACATGAATTTGCGCACCCTGAACCGCGAAATGGTCTCGGCGCAAACGATTCTGGTGGAAGCAACCGCCGCCGTCCCCGCCGCACCGACCCTTTCGGCAGATGCGCCGCCGCCGTCGCTCGCCAGTGTGCGCCTGCCCGGCGGTCACTCGTCGCCCACCTCTGAGGGGGGCGC
>JAJRSQ010000355.1 GCA_024278725.1 Chloroflexota bacterium | reverse complement strand
GCTGGACGTGATTGAAGGTCCGCTGATGGACGGGATGAATGTCGTCGGCGATTTGTTTGGCGCGGGGAAGATGTTTCTGCCGCAGGTGGTCAAATCCGCGCGGGTGATGAAAAAAGCGGTGGCGCATCTGACGCCGTATATCGAGCAGGAAAATGCCGAGCACGGCGGGGCGCAATCGGCGGGGAAGATTCTGCTGGCGACGGTCAAAGGGGATGTGCATGACATCGGCAAAAATATTGTCGGGGTGGTGCTGGCGTGCAATAATTATGAAGTGGTTGACCTCGGCGTGATGGTTCCCACCGAGAAAATTTTGGAAGCGGCGAAGCGGGAACAGGTGGACATCATCGGGCTGAGCGGGCTGATTACCCCGTCGCTGGATGAAATGGTGCATGTCGCCGGCGAAATGGAGCGGCTGGGCTTCACTGTGCCGTTGCTCATCGGCGGGGCGACGACTTCGCGCATTCACACGGCGGTGAAGATTGCGCCGCAATACAGTGGCGATACTGTATACGTCCTCGACGCTTCGCGCAGTGTGGGGGTGGCGGAAAAATTGCTCAACCCCAAGTCGCGGGCGACATTCACGGCGGAAATCAGCCGGGAATATGCCAGCCTGCGCGACCATCATCAAAATAAACGCCAGCCCAAAAAATTGCTGTCGCTGGAAAAAGCTCGCGCCCGCCGGTTGCAGCTCGATTGGGCAGCCGCGCCCATCGCCAAGCCGCCATTTTTGGGCAACAAAGTTTTCGATTCCCTGAGTTTGGGCACGCTGGCGGAACTGATTGATTGGACGCCATTTTTCCGGGCGTGGGAAATGCGCGGCGCGTATCCCCAAATTTTGAACGACCCGGTGAAAGGGGCGGAAGCAACCAAATTATTTGCGGACGCTCAAAATATGCTGCGCGAAATTATTGCGCAGGGAACGCTGCAAGCGCGCGCCACGGTGGGCTTTTATCCCGCCTACAGCCGGGGGGATGATATTGTCCTCTTCGCGGATGAGTCCCGCGCCAAGCCGCTGACTATCTTTCACACGCTGCGCCAGCAGGTGGACAAAGGGGAAAATCGCCCCAATCTGGCGCTGGCGGATTTCATCGCGCCGGAAGAGAGCGGGGTGGCGGATTATCTGGGGTTGTTCGCGGTGACGGCGGGCATCGGCGTGAATGCGCTGGTGGCGCATTTCCAAGCCGACCACGACGATTACAGCGCGATTATGGTGAAGGCGCTGGCTGACCGGCTGGCGGAGGCGTTGGCGGAGTGGCTACACCGCGAGGTGCGCACTCGGCTGTGGGGGTATGCCGCCGATGAGCAATTGTCGAATGAGGCGTTGGTGAAGGAATCGTATCGCGGCATTCGCCCCGCGCCGGGTTATCCCGCCTGCCCGGACCACACCGAAAAAGGGACGCTCTTCGATGTGCTGGCTGTTCCGGCGACGATTGACGTGCATCTGACCGAGACTTTCGCCATGAATCCCACCGCGTCGGTGAGCGGATTTTATTTCGCCCATCCCGAAGCGCGCTATTTCAGCGTGGGGAGAATCGGACGTGACCAAGTGGAAGATTACGCCCGCCGCAAAGGGTGGTCGGTGGCGGAAGCGGAACGCTGGCTGCGGCAGAATTTGGGGTAAAAAAGTAGGGGCACGATGCATCGTGCCCCTACGTGATTCCGGGAGGAATCTCCCCGCTAAATGAACAACACCTGTGCGCCTTCGCTCAATTCCATGAATTCCATCGCACCGATAACGTCATCCACTTCACTGAACAGGTCTTCTTTTTTCAGTTTCATCATATCCATCGCCATTCGGCAGGCGTACAATTTGCCGCCCGCGTCGTGGATGGTTTCCAAAAATTCATCCACCGGCGGGAAATCCAGCTTTTCAATTTCTTTTTTCATCATTGCGGAAGCCATGGCGGTGACACCGGGCAAAATACCCACGATGTTCGGCATCCCCATGCTCGGGTTGCCGAGCGGGGTGGCTTTCAGGTTGTTCATTTTCTTTTTGTTGATGATGTCCATGCCCCAGAAGGTGAAGAACATCGTGACATCAATGCCTTCCATCAGCGCGGCGTTTGCCAGCACCAACCCGGGGTATGCCATATCAATGGTACCTTTTGAACAGATGATACACAATTTGCGTTCTGCGTCATTTCCGTTTTCCGACATCTTTCCTCTCCTTGTGCGGGTGAAGCGGTGTGATTAATTGGCTGATTGATTACCTTGTGGCAGGAATGAAATGTGAATTAGATACAACCGGTCGGTTTGCTGAGCCCGGCAACTTTGGCAACTTTTTTCGCCGGACCTTTGGGGAACAGTTTGTACAGTTCCTTGGTCGGCACGCCGCCCACTTTGGTGATGCGGCGCAGGGTCGGCACGCTGCCGGTTTCTTTGAAATCTTTGCGGCAGAAGTCAATCACTTGCCAGTGCCGGTCGGTCAATTCAATGCCGAGTTCTGCCGCCAGTTGGATGGCGATGTCTCGGTTCCAGTCATCCGGGTTGACCAGAAAGCCGTCGGCGTCTAATTCTACAGAAATTTGAGTTAATTCATTGGCGCTCATTTTTTTGCTCCTTTTTGGGTGAGATAAGGCTAATGGTTGTTTTGTGAACTATTTGCAACAGTTTTCAATATATTCAAGGTGCGAACCAATCCGCGTTTGACCGCCGGGTCGTTCAATTGGCGGATGATGCTCAACAGCGATACGTCCTTCGCTTCCGTTTCTTCCGCTTGTGCTATCTGCACTGTCTGGCGGAGCATCGTCATGATTTCCGGCTGGGTCATCTCTTTCACCGTTTGCAAAATCAGCACGACGTTTTCGCCCAACAGTTTCACGTCTTCTTCGCTGAAAGAGGTGACGATATTGTCAACAATTTTCAGACCGCCTTCCGCAAAGACGAAGTAACCTTTCCGTTCAAACTCATCCAACTGGTTCATCAGTGAGAGGAATGCGTTTTGCGTCAATGGGCTCATGTCGTTCACAAGTTCCATCACACTTTCAAACTGGTCGAGCATTTGTTCCAGATTGCGGGTGTTGCGCAGAAGCCGTTTGAACAGGTGCAAAATATCTTCAAGTTGTACAGAGCTTTCAACTTCTTCCAGTTGCTCCACGGTGAGGCGGAATAATTCGTTGATAATCGGGGTTGCGTCGCTTTTCAGCTCTTCCCACTCCAGCCGACGCTCTTGCTGTTGGCGCAATTCTTCGGTGACGAACATCAGTTGTTCGGTGAGAAAATCTATCTTGCGATTCAGTTCTTCAATTGTTGGCGTTTCTGTTCGTATGGCATCCATCATCACGCTCCTATGCCCATTTCCCCGCCATCGACATTTTGGCGGTGATAGGCATTTCTTTCCCTTTCAGCAGGATATTCCAGTACATCCAGCGGAACATCATTTTGCCCCAGTGGTTCATTTCCGACTCTTGCAGCAGCGAGAAGGGACCGATGCCGGGGAGCGGGAATTTGCCGGGCAGGGGTTCGACATCGTAGTTGAAGTCAATCAGAATGCCTTTGCCGAAGCCGCTTTCGATGTAGCAGTTGGCGTGTCCGTCAAATTCTTCCAGCATTTCCAGCCCTTCCACGTATCGCGGGAAGTTTTGGGTGAAGATGTCCACCGCAAAGTGGGCAACTGACCCCGCTTTTGAGGTCGGCAGGTTGGCGGCATCGCCGAGGGCGAAAATGTTGTCGAATTGTTTGGACAGGAAGGTGTGTTTATCCACCGGCACAAAGTTCAAATCATCGCCCAAGCCCGATTTTCCGATGACGGGTGCGCCCATATTGACGGGAATGGTGACGAGCAAGTCATATTCCACCGTTTCTTCTTCGTATGAGATGAGTTTTTTCGCGGCGGGGTCAACCCGTTCAATGTAGAAATCGGGTACAATATTGATGTTCTTGTCTTCCAGTGTGTTCCCCAGCAATTTTGCGGCGCGCGGTTTGGTGAACGCGCCGGGAAGGGGGGTAACCAGAGAGAGTTCAACTTTGTCGCGCATCCCTTTTTCATGGAAGTACCAGTCTGCCAGGAAGATGAATTCTAGCGGGGCGACCGGGCATTTGTACGGCAAATCGACGATGTTGACCGCCAAACGTCCACCCTGCCAGTTGCGCAGATGTTTCGCCAGCGCCATCGTGCCGTCAATGGTGTAAAAATCGTGGATGGATTTTCGCCATTCGTCGCCTTCCAAGCCGGGAGTTTCTTCCGGGTGGGGGGCAGTGCCGGTGGCGATGACGAGGTAATCATAATCCAGATAGCGGTTGTCGCGGGCGATGCGCACGCGGTTGGCTTCCGGTTCAATCATTTCGATGGTGGACACGATCATTTCCACACCGGCGGGAATGAAGTTGCGTTTGGGTTTGATGACATCGGTTTTGCCGTAAATCCCGAAGGGAATGAACAGGAATCCGGGTTGGTAATAGTGGGTTTCTTCCTGGTCAACAATGGTGATTTTCCATTCATCCGGGTCAAGGGTGTGATACAGTTTGTTGGCAACCATCGTGCCTGCGGTTCCGGCGCCAAGAATGAGAAGCTTTTTCATAAAAATGGGTCTCCTTTGGTCTATTGATTAATAATTGTTGCAATTGTGGCTAACTTTGCGTCAGTTTGTTGGTGATGGGTGATGATATGCGCCAAAATATCGGCGAAACGTTGCGCCATTTTTAACACCCTGGCGATTTCATCCTCAGATAGAAACGATACATCATTGATATAGGCGTTGAACGTGTCTGCTTTCACGCCGAAATCATCGGCGATGGTGGTCAGTTTTTCCGGGGAGGGGGGCCATTGTGCGGGGGCAATCCCGCCGATGACGACCATCCCCTTCAATTCGTGCCCCACGCGAATCAACCCGCGCGTTCCCAGCAGCCCCAAATGGCTGCGAATGAGCTGCGGCTCAATCTCCAGAATTTCCCCGAAGTGCGCCCAGTCGGCGATGCATTTTTCCAGCGCATTGGGCAGTTGTCGGATTGCCTGAAAGGGTCCGCACGGTTTGCTGACTTTGGTGATCGGTTGTCCGTCCATATCGGTGACGACAATCATCACGTTCAACAGGTCGGCGAAGGTGTCCTGGATGAGTTGTACGCATTCGATGGAGAATAATGAGGCTAAGGATTTGTCGGCGGTGGGGAGTGGCGCGGGCGTGGGTGCGGGGGCGGCAGGTGTGTGGGCGGGTGTGTGGGCGCGATTTTTCAACCACGCTTCGATTTCGTCGGCGGGGAAGCGCCATTGTCTGCCCACTCGCATTGCGGGGAGCTGTCCCGCTTCCGCCATCCGGTAAACGGTTGAGCGGTCTACGTGCAATAAATTTTGAACATCCTTCGCGGTTAACATTATCATTAATCCTTGTGAAATATAACACCAACCTTTATGCACAGTCTACATCATTCGCAAAAAATGCACCAGTGATATTTGTCACATTTGCATATGACAAATGTCATCTTGTGCAGACAATGCTCTTAAAAAATGCGTTATATGCAGACTATGCAGAAAATGCAGATTCGAGAATCGGTTTGAAAAGCGTCGGCGGTTTATGCTACAATATCAATGTGGGTAAATTCGGCGAAAATAGAGGAAAATCATGCAACGAACAGTTTTGGAAGCGAAACGATTGGGGGTTTTCACCTGCCATCCATACACCACGCTGCAAG
>JAJRSQ010000354.1 GCA_024278725.1 Chloroflexota bacterium | reverse complement strand
GCGCTGGCGCAGGCGGGCATCCCTTTCGAGATTGTCCCCGGCATCAGCAGCGCGCTGGCAGTCCCCGCGTATGCGGGCATCCCGCTCACCCACCGGGGCATCGCCCGCAGTTTCACCATCATCACCGGACACACCTTCGGCAAAGAGGATTGCGCCATCAACTGGCAATCCCTCCCCGCAGACGGCACGCTGGTCATTCTGATGGGCGTGCGCAATCTGCCGCACATCGCCGCCGCGCTGACGGCGCACGGTCGCCCCGCCGACACCCCGGCGGCGGTCATCGCCAACGGAACCACTGCCCGCCAGCAAACCGCCACCGGCACACTGGCGACCATCGCCGCCCGCGCCCGTGACATTCCGTCGCCCGCCATCATCGTGGTAGGGGAAGTGGTGAATCTGCACCGGCAACTGGCATGGTTCACCCCCACCGAACAACACACCGTTCCCGCGCCGGAAATTTTTGAGGAAACACTCATTGCCGCATAAGGAGGCGATATGAGCACAATAACAATCCCCCAAATTTGGAACGAGGCGACGCTGCCCGACATCAACCATCATTTTGCAGCGCGTCCGCCGCAAGAATTGCTGCAATCTGCGCGAGAAACCTTCGGCGAAAGCGTGGTACTCGCCACCGGATTCGGGCTGTCGGGCATTGTGCTGATGCACATGGTCTCGCAATTGCAACCCGGCATCCCCGTTTTTTACCTGCAAACCGACCTTCTCTTTGCCGAAACGCTCGCCCTGCGCGATAAACTGGCGGCGCAACTCGGCATCAATTTTGTGGAAGTGCATTGCGGGCTGTCGCTGGCGGCGCAGAGCCAACAATACGGCGAAGCCCTGTGGGAACGAACACCGGACCGTTGCTGCCACCTGCGAAAAGTTGTCCCGCTGCGGCGTTATCTGGCGGATAAACAAGCGTGGATTACCGGCATCCGGCGCGACCAATCACCCTCTCGCGCCAATATTCCGCTGGTGGGCTGGGATACCGCCAACCAACTGATAAAACTGAACCCGTTGGCGGGATGGACGCGCCAACAAGTGTGGCAGTACATTTTCGCCCACCATCTGCCCTACAACACCCTGCATGACCGAGGCTATCCCAGCATCGGCTGCGAACCCTGCACCCAACCCGTCACCGGCGGCGACGACGAGAGCGCCGGTCGGTGGGCGGGGCGCGAAAAAATGGAATGCGGCATCCATACGGCGAATTATGCCCTTGCCGACATAGTGAATGCGCTGTCCCGGTAAAAGGAGGTCGAATGAATCCATACCCCATTTTTTTAACCTCGCTCGCCGATAGCCGGTGTCTGGTCGTCGGCGGCGGGGCGATGGCGCAAAATAAGGTGCAGGGATTGCTGGCGAGCGACGCCGACCTCACCGTCATCAGCCCCACCCTTACCCCGACGCTGCAACGTTGGGCGGCGGAAGCGCGTTTCACGTGGCTGGCGCGCGAATACCGTCGCGGCGATTTGCGGGGCGTATTTCTGGCAATCGTCGCCATCTTCAACGCGGATGTGACCGCTCGCATCTGGCAGGAAGCGCAGGCGGAAGGAACCCTGCTGAACACCATGGACGATGTGCCACACTCAAATTTCATCGCCGGGTCAGTGGTGCGACAGGGCGATTTGGTGATGGCGATTTCCACCGGCGGGAGCGCACCCGCGCTGGCGGTTCGACTGCGCCAGCAATTCGAGCGGACTTTCGGCGCGGAATATCGCACTTTTCTGGCGTGGATGAAAGCCCTGCGCGCACCGATGAAAGCCCGCTATCCGGATTTTGAGGAACGCCGCCGTCGCTGGTACGCCCTGGTGGACGCGGACATCCTCTCGCTGCTGCACGCCGGGCAAGCGGCAGCGGCAAAACAGCGCATCACCGACCTGACCGGCATCAATGTGGATAGGAATTAATCTGAATGACGATACAAGGTATACACCGCCATTTTCCGGATAGATTTCAAGCTGACGGCTGACAACTGATAGCTGACAACCGGCAAAAAAGGAGCAAAAAATGTCGAACAACAATTCTGCCGCGACGTGGAAAGCGGCGCTGGCAACAAAAATCGACCCCGCACTGGCGGAGGAAATCAACACTTTTGAAACCCAAATGGCGCTGCGCCGGCAGGGGAAGCTGGACGAAAAAGTTTTCGCCGAACTCCGTTTGCGACGGGGCGCATACGGGCAACGCTACGACAACGGTCGGCGGTATGATGGCGAAAAAACGCAGGAAATCCCCTTTCCCCGCAACGATTTGCACAAAGGTCCCGAAACGAAATGGGATGCGCCGGGCATGCAGCGCATCAAAATTCCCTATGGCGGACTGACCGCCGCGCAATTGGAGGTGCTGGCGGATTTGGCGGAAGAATATTCCGATGCCATCCTGCACGTCACCACCCGTCAGGATTTCCAACTCCATTTCATCGCGCTGGATGACACCCCCGACCTCCAGCGGCGATTGGCGGCGGCGGGCATCACCACCCGCGAGGCGTGCGGAAACGCGGTGCGCAACGTCACCGCCAGCCCCTTCGCCGGTATCTGCCGCACGGAAGCCTTCGATGTGACCGGCTACGCCGACCAGACCGCCCGCTATTTTTTGGGGCATCGTGATGCGCAGGACTTCGGGCGGAAATTCAAAATCTCTTTTTCCGGCTGTGATGACCACGCCGACGGTTTGCCGCTCATCCACGATGTGGGGCTGGTTGCCAAAAATCGAACCATCGACGGAAAAACCGAACCCGGTTTTGCGATGTATGTGGGCGGCGGGCTGGGCGCGATTCCCCATCAGGCAAAATTATTCGACCCGTTCATCCCCGTCACCGAACTGTTGCCGTTCATTCAAGCCATTGCGCGGGTGTTCGCCCGTTATGGCGAAAAACGGAATCGCAATCGCGCCCGCCTCAAGTTTCTGGTGGCGGAATGGGGCATTGACCGCTTCAAAGAAGTGGTGCTGAAAGAACGCCGGTCACTCCCCCACGACCCCAAATGGACGGATTGGCTCGACAAATTGCCCGGCTATACCGAATCCGGTCTGCCCGCGCCGGTCGCGCCCGACACCCCGCACCCCGGTGCGGCATACGACCGTTGGCTGTCCACCAATGTCTATTATCAGCGGCAGGAAAAATTTGCCGCCGTCACCATCGCCCTGCCATTGGGCGACATCACCGCCCGCCAAAGCCGGGGACTGGCGGACATCGCGCGCCGCTTTTCCGGCGACACCATCCGGCTCACCGTTGAGCAGAATATCATCCTGCGCTGGATTCACCGCGCCGACCTGCCCGCCGTCTATCTGGCGCTGAAAGCGTTGAAGTTGCACGCCCCCGGCGCAGAAACCATCATTGATGTGACCACCTGCCCCGGAACCAGCACCTGTAAATTGGGCATCGCCAGTTCGCGCGGGCTGGGGGCGGAACTTCGCCGCCGGTTGACGCTCAAATCGCTGCAATACAATGAAGCGGTGCGCGACCTGCGCATCAAGGTGAGCGGTTGTTTCAACGCCTGTGGTCAGCACACCGTCGCCGATATTGGCTTTTTCGGGGTGAGCCGCAACGTGAACGGCTATCGG
>JAJRSQ010000024.1 GCA_024278725.1 Chloroflexota bacterium | reverse complement strand
GGGAAAGGTGGGTGGTCAGCAGGGTGATTTGGGTGCTTTTGCCTGCGCCTTCGGGTCCTTCAAATGTGATGAATTTTGACATGACAGTGTTCACCGCCGGGGCGGATAGCTCCTTTGCTATAATGTGGCATTATGACCGGTAGATTTTCACCCGACGCTGGGGGTCTTTGCCGTGACTGTGAGAAATCAGGTTCGATTGCCGCGCCATTTCATGCTGTTTGCGGCGAATGAACGCCTCTTGCGGGCGGAGGTCGATGCTTTTTGCGCCGCGCAATATCCGCCGGATGGCATCCTGCGTTTCCCGAATGGCGATGGACAGGGTGTCGGTTTCTTCCGGCGAAAGTTGAAAAATGTCAATCAGGCATTTTTCCAATTGATGCTGGGTGTTGGCGCGCAACACATACAGGGGGACGAGATTTTGTTCGGCGTCCACAATGGGCTGCGGCTGTTTGCGATAATGGCTTTTCAGGGTGATGACCGCGTCGGCATCGCGCAAACGCCCGGTGATTTCAATGGGGACGCGGAGGTCGTTGGCGGCGTTGCGCAGGCGATTTTGATTCACGCCGTACAAAAAGAGCCGTTTGCGAAAAAGTTTTTTGCCGTTGCCGGTATCGCCGTTGGTTTCGGCGGGGAGCGGTTCTTCCGGCGCGGATTCCGGCACAACCGACAGCACCCGGTTGTGCGCGCGTGTGCCGGAAGCGGCTTTTTGCTCGCTGCGCCGGTGCGGGCGTTCCTTTTTCACCAAGCGGGGTTGGGTGGTGGTGGCGGGTTCGATGGTGATGTTGCCGGTTTCATCGCGGGTGCGAATTTCAGGCTGGATGATGCGCCCGCGCAGAATGTCGTCCACGGCGCGCGCCACATTGTGATGCACGGCGAGCCGGTTGCGGTCTTGAATTTCCACCAGAATGTTGAAGGTTGGCGGCGAGCGGCGTTCCAGCACGCTTTTCTGGGTGTTCCGCCGCCGCGCTTCTTCATCGGAAAGGGTGACGCTGTCAATGCCGCCCACCAAGTCGGCGAGGGTGGGGTTCACCAGCAGGTTGTCGAGCGTGTTGCCGTGCGCCGTGCCGATGAGCTGCACTCCGCGCTCGGCGATGGTGCGGGCGGCTTCGGCTTCCTTTTCGCGCCCGATTTCATCAATGATGATGACCTGCGGGGTGTGATTCTCCACCGCTTCAATCATCACTTCGTGCTGTAATTCCGGTTTGGGAACTTGCATGCGTCGCGCTCTGCCGATGGCGGGATGCGGGATGTCGCCGTCGCCGGCAATTTCGTTGGAGGTGTCCACCACGATGACCCGTTTCTTTTCCGCCAGAATGCGGGCGGCTTCCCGCAAAAGGGTGGTTTTGCCCACGCCGGGGCGTCCCAGCAGCAGCACGCTTTCGCCGCTTTCCAGCAAATCCCGCACGATGTCAATTGTGCCGTACACGGCGCGTCCCACCCGACATGTCAACCCGACGATGTTTCCGCGCCGGTTGCGCAGGGCGGAGATGCGGTGCAGGGTGCGCTCAATCCCCGCGCGGTTGTCGTCCATAAATTCGCCGATGCGTGCGACGACGTCATCAATATCCGTTTGTTGTACTTCTTTTTCCGCCAGAATGAGTTCGCTGGTGGTGAAATAGGCTTTGGGGCGACGACCCAAATCCATCACCACTTCGATGAGTTCATCTAAATTGGGATGCTCGGTTAAGGGTTGTTGAATGAAGGGTGGAAAAACAGCCATCAGGGCGTCGAGATCGCTGGTTATTTTTGCCATACGGTTCGGTTTTAGTGCCTCCCATTTGTTTTCGGGGTGGATGATTTTGATTGCATCACCGGCGCGGCGTGGTTGCCCTCTGCCGCCGGGGTGTCGAAGACGGGCAGAAGCCGTGACAGAAAATCTTTGGCGCGGATGGTGATGTGTTTGACCAAAACTTGTTGATTGCCCTGCTCGCGGAATCCACATGCCAGCAGATTAGCGACCAGTTCCGATTGATAGGTGCGCAGGCTGAAATAAACAGGCTGCTTGCGCGGATTTTTGAGGCGATTCAATCCACCCAGAATGAAGCGAGTTGTTTCGTTTTGCACGTCGGGGTGTATCATCAGGCGCAACCAATGCCCCGCTTTGCCGGAATGGACATTCAGCACCGCGAGAATCTCGCCCCGATTTTCCCACACGAAACCGTAATGGCTGCCCTGATTCGCCAGCAGATAATTGTTGACCTGCCATTGTCCCTGCGCCAGCCCTTCGGCAACTTGCACCGTGTGCGGGGTGACGGCGGTATACAGGCGCTGAACGCTCCAGCTATCGGCGGTGGTTTGAGGGCGCAAGCCCAACCCGTCGGATGGCGTTTCGGGGTATAATTCGGCATCGAGCCGGAAGATGCGCTCTTCGGCGTAAGGGGTGAAACCGACGTTTCTGAAAACTTGCACGTCGGTGCTGTCGCTGCTCAGGCGGGCATAAATGCGCTGATGCCCCATTTCACCCGCTTTGACGCACAGATGGTTCAGCAGACGTTGCCACATAGCGTGGCTGCCGTTCCCGGATTCCAGCGACGGCGAAAGAAATATCACCTCCTGCTCCGGGCGTCCGAGACGGATGCGCGCCTGCACCAGTCCGGTTTGCGGGTGTTTTTCATCGTCTGTGTGGAGAATATAAGTTGCCACGCTGGGCATCGCGGGGAAAAGCTGTGCCAGCAACGCAGAACGCAAGGGAGAGCGAGAATGCAACAGTCGCTCTTCCATGTCAAGCGCCGTGCCTTGTTTTTGCAGTTGTGCCACCAGAAACGCATTCTGGATTTGAAACGGTTTTATCAATGGAAACCTCTGAACCGCACTATCAAACATCGTTACCAATATTTTACATGCCAGTGGGCGATAAAGCAAGAATTTTCAGATACAGATTTGCCGAACTTGGCGCAACCCGTCGAACCGCATACAATAGTGGTATGGATTTATTCGACCACAATCGCCAAAAAACCATTGCGACCACCGCGCCGCTGGCGGCACGGATGCGCCCCCGCACGCTCGATGAATTTGTGGGGCAGGAACACATCATCGGGCACGGACGCCTTTTGCGCCGCGCCATCCAAGCCGACCAGTTGAGCAGTGTGATTTTTTACGGACCCCCCGGCACGGGCAAAACCACGCTGGCGCGCATCATCGCCAATACCACCCACGCCCATTTCATCGCCCTGAATGCGGTGTTGTCCGGCGTGAAAAATATCCGCGAATCGATTGCGGTGGCGCAGGACAAAATGGGGATGTTCGGGCAGCGCACCATTTTATTCGTGGATGAAGTGCATCGTTTCAACAAAGCCCAGCAGGATGCGCTATTGCCGCACGTGGAAAACGGCACGGTGATTCTCATCGGCGCGACCACCGAAAACCCCTATTTTGAGGTGAACAAAGCGCTGGTCTCCCGCTCGCGGATTTTCCGGCTCACCCCGCTCACCGATGACGACCTGCGGGCGATTGTCTGGCAGGCGTTGGCAGACCCGGAACGGGGGTACGGCAAACTCAACGTTTCCATCGCCGATGATGCGCTGGCGCATTTGATAAATGTTGCCAATGGCGATGCGCGCGGCGTGTTGAACGCGCTGGAACTGGCGGTGGAAACCACCCCGCCCGCCGAGGACGGTGTGATTCACATCACCACCGAGATTGCGGCGGAATCCATTCAGCAGCGGGCGGTGCTGTATGATAAAGACGGCGATGCCCATTTCGATGTGATTTCGGCGTTCATCAAAAGTATTCGCGGTTCGGATGCCGATGCCGCCCTCTATTGGCTGGCGAAAATGGTTTACGCCGGGGAAGACCCGCGTTTCATCTTCCGACGGATGCTCATTCTGGCGAGCGAGGACATCGGTTTGGCTGACCCCAACGCGCTGCAGGTGGTTGTTTCGGCGGCGCAGGCATTCGATTATGTCGGTTTGCCCGAAGGACGATTTCATCTGACCCAAGCTTGTCTCTATTTAGCCACTGCACCGAAAAGCAATTCCACGCTGGGGTTTTTCGATGCGCTGGCGGCGGTGGAAAAGGAACGGGAAGCGGATGTCCCCGACCATCTGAAAGACGGCAACCGCGACGGGGATGATTTCGGGCACGGCGCGGGCTATCTGTATCCGCACGCCTACCGCGACCACTGGGTGGCGCAGCAATATTTACCCGATAGTTTGCAGGGGCGCGGATTTTATCAGCCCGGCAGACTGGGCTATGAAGCCGATATCCACACGCAGGTGATGCAGCGTCGGGAGGCGCAATTGGCGGCGATGCTCCCCTCCGCGGGGGATGATGACCCGTGGGCATGGGCGGCGACATCCGGGAATGCGCCGCGCGCGTTCAATCGCTGGCTTCAGCGCACGCTCAGTAATGTGGGGGCGCAGTTGGCGGAACAGCGGGAAAAACTGTTCGCGCTGGCGGCGATTCAGCGGCACGAATTGGTGCTAGATTTGAACGCCGGCGGCGGACTGTTGCTGTGGGAGGCGGTGCGCCGTTCACCCGCCGGGGGCGTTTGGGCGCTCGCCGCCGATGACCGCACGGCAACCGCGCTGACCCGTCAAGCCGAAAATATTGACGCGCTCAATCGCCCGCGCATCGTCGTCGGCGAGGCGGCTCGGTTGGCGGATGCGCTGGCGGCGGACGCGGCGATTCGCTTCGAGGCGATGGTGGGGCGTAATGTGCTGACCCGCGTGTCGGACAAAGGCGCGCTTTTGCGGCAACTCATCCCCTTCCTCGCCCCCGACGGGCGGGTGGCGCTGGTGGAAACTGTCCCCCGGCACACCCAGCGATTGCATCAACTCCTCGCCCCAGACACGTTCAGCCCGGCGGTGATGGCGCAAATTGCCGAGGCGGAAGAGGCGATATATCACCATGATACCGACCCGATGGTCAATTGGGATGCGG
>JAJRSQ010000353.1 GCA_024278725.1 Chloroflexota bacterium | reverse complement strand
CGCGCAATTCAACGTGAGCCGCGCCGAACAGGACGAATTCGCCGTGCGCTCGCACGCGCGCGCCGCCGCCGCCATTGATGGCGGGCTGTTCAAAGATGAAATCACCCCCCTGGATGTGGAAATTGTCTCGCCCACGGGAACCAAACACATCACCTTTGATACCGATGAACTGCTGCGCCGGGGAACATCCATGGAAGGCTTGGCAAAATTGAAGCCCGTCTTCAAGATGGGCGGCTCTGTGACCGCCGGAAACTCGTCGCCGCTCAGCGATGGCGCCGCCGCCGTGATGGTGATGTCGCGCCGCAAAGCGGACGAATTGGGGCTGAAACCGCTCGCGCGACTGGTCAGTTTTGCCGTCGGGGGCGTCGCGCCGGAAATTATGGGCATCGGACCCGTTGCCGCCGTGCCAAAAGCGCTCAAGCTCGCGGGGATGACCCTTTCCGACCTCGACCTCATCGAGCTGAATGAAGCCTTTGCCGCGCAATCGGTGGCGGTCATCCGGGAGTTAGGCTTCGACATAGAAAAAACAAATGTGAACGGGGGCGCGATTGCCCTGGGGCATCCGCTGGGCGCAACCGGCGCAAAGCTGACCACCCAACTCATCCATGAAATGAAACGCCGCGACGCGAAATTCGGCATGGTGACCATGTGCATCGGCGGCGGAATGGGCGCTGCGGGAATTTTTGAAAACTTGCAATAACCGCTGTAACGTGTGAGGCGTGAAACGTGATGCGTGAGAATGGAAATTCACGCATCACGTTTTCACGTTTTTGACGCCATCCGGCGGGTGACCCACCCTTTTTCCGGGGCGAACAGAAACGCCAGCGCGAAAATCACGGTGCAGACCAGCACAATTGCCGCGCCGGAGGCAATGCTGAAATAGAAGGAAAAATACAGCCCGGCAATGCCGGAAAACGCGCCGATGATTGCCCCCAAGACCATCATCGAGGGCAAGCGACGGGTGAGCAGTTGCGCGGCGGCGGGCGGGGTGATGAGCATCGCCACCATCAGCGTGACACCCACCGTCTGTAACGAAACCACAATCGCCATGGCAATCAGAATGAGCAACAAATAATTGAGCCACGTTGCCGGCAGGCGGAGCGTCGCCGCCAAAACGGGGTCGAAGGAAAGTACCAGAAACTCTTTGTAAAATATCACGATGGTCAGCAGTACCACCGCGCTGAAAATCCCGGTGAGCCACAAATCGCCGGTGGACACGCCCAATACATTGCCGAACAGAAAATGCACCAAATCGACGGCATAACTGCGAATGGAGGAAATGAGCGCAATCCCCAGCGCGAACATCGCCGCAAAAACAATGCCGATGGCGGTATCTTCTTTCACCGACGACCCTTTGCTGATGCCGCCGATGCCGATGGCGGCGGCAATGGCGGTTGCCAGACTCGTCCAAAAAATCGCCCCCTGCCCGCCCCCGCTCAGCAGATACCCCACCGCGACGCCGGGTAAAATTGCATGCGCCAGCGCATCGCCAAAAAATGCCATGCCCCGCAACACCACATACGTCCCCACCGAGGCGCACACCACCCCGACCATCACCGCCGCCAGCAAACCGCGCAACATAAATTGATACGTCAACGGCTCAAGAATTATGTCCAGCATGCCCTCTCCTTTCACAAAAAATCATCATACGGTTTATACACCCGGCTACCCGCACCGTCAAATGCCATTCGCATTTGATACGTCGCGCGCAATTATTACAACCATTTTCATAATAATTGACAATTTCCCTTCCCTTCCGTATAATCTAACCCTTGAATAGCAGGCAGAGAAGCCCTCTCGGAAAAACAGAGTGCTTGGCTTCTGAAAGGAATTCATATGACCAAAGTTTTATGGGTAGAAAAACAAATTGACTATGAACCGCAAGGCATTATGTCGATGTCGGCGGTGTTAAAAGAAGCCGGACATGATGTGCAACTGACCATCGCCGCGCAGGAAGACCCGCTGGAAATCGCACGGAAATTCCAGCCCGATGTTTTGGGCTTCAGCACGATGACCGGGTCGCAACACTATTATTTCGACCTGAACCGCGCCCTGAGAGACGTTATCAAAAAACCGGTGATGTCTGTTTTCGGCGGTCCCCATCCAACCTTTTTCCCGGAAATGATTAATGAAGCCGGCGTGGATGGCGTGTGCGTGGGCGAAGGCGAAGGGGCGATGCTCGACTTGGCGAATGCGCTGGGCAACGGCGGCTTCCACCCCGACATCCCCAACTGGTGGTTCAAAGTTGACGGCGAAATCGTCAAAAATCCGTCGCGCCCGCTGGTGCGCCAATTGGGAACGCTTCCCATGCCGGATCGCGAGCTGATTTACAGCAAGCATCAACCCACCCGTACCAGCCCCATCAAACACTTTATGGCGAGCCGGGGCTGCCCGTACAATTGCACCTATTGTTTCAACCATGCGTGGTATCAAATTTACACCCGCGAAAAACGAGGCTACCAATTCCCGGTGGATTGGGTCATCCGTGAAGTGCGATGGGTGCGGGAACACTATCCGCTGGAGCAAGTGGTATTTTTGGACGACCTGTTCATCATTTTTGTGGATTGGCTGGAAGAATTTGCCGAGAAATTCCCCAAAGAAGTGGGGCTGCCTTTCTTTGCCAATGTCCGCTCAAACCTGTTGACGCCGGAAAAAGTTGCCCTGCTGAAAAAAGCCGGGGCAAACACGGTGAGCATGGGCATCGAAGCAGGGAACGACCGCCTGCGCAACGATCTGCTCAAACGTAAAATGAGCCGCGACACCATCATCGAAGCGGGTCGCATGCTGGATGATGCCGGCATCAACCTGACCTCAACGAATATTCTGGCGCTCCCCACCGCCACCATCGACGATGATTTTGAAACCATGCGCCTCAATGCCGAAGCCAAAGTGAAATACGCGCACGCATTTTTATTCCAACCCTACCCCGCCACCGAATTGGGCGAGTTCACCAAACAAAACGGGCATATGGTGGGCAGCTTTGAGGACATCGGCGCGATTGCGTGGGATAGCTCAATTTTGGTGCGGGATGAAGCGGAAAAACAGCAGATGGAGAATCTCCAGCGGTGGTTTGCCATCGGCGTGGAATTCCCGTGGATGGAACCCATTCTGCGCAAATTGATAAAAGCGCCGCGCAACAAAGCCATTGATATGCTGTACTGGTGGATTCACAAACTATTCAAAGGGTGGGCAATCACCCAACGGGTACACCCCATCAAAATCACCCCGAAGGTGATTATTCAGAACGCCCGCCATTTCATGAAAATGGAAGCCTAACCCCATTTTCCCCTCAAGAGCGCAACTCCGGTTGCGCTTTTTTCTTCAGGGCTGTTGCAAAGTCGCTTGACAAACAATACTTTGCGCAGGAAATGTAGGGGCACGCTGCAGCGTGCCCCTACAACGCCACCGATTTTCGTTAAAACCGGATAAAAATGCGTAAGAGCGGCTCGCAAATCGCCCCTGCGGCGTGAAATCATGAAAACCGGCAACCTTAAACTTTACTTTGCAGCAGCCGTGCTTTTTTCTTGCCCCCGCTTGCTTCCCAATAACTTTAGTTTATAATATCTTGCTGGGAAAAAAATCATCGGGAGCTATTGATGACACCAGATATACTATTACATTTTCACCCGGATGTTTCTGCCGCACTGGCGAATCGCAAGCCGGTGGTGGCATTGGAATCCACACTCATCACCCATGGATTTCCCGCACCCAAAAATTTGGATATTGCCCGCAAGATTGAGCAGGAAGTGCGCGATAATGGCGCGGTTCCCGCTACCATCGCGATTTTGAAGGGGAAAATCACCATCGGGTTGACGGATGAACAGCTGATTGGGCTGGCAAACGACCCGCACGCCCGAAAGTGTTCGGTGCG
>JAJRSQ010000352.1 GCA_024278725.1 Chloroflexota bacterium | reverse complement strand
TTGAGCGCCGTTTCCAAACTAATATCCGTTGCGGGGTCAATTTCACCTTCGGGAACCACCCGCCACGGGTTTGGGGACAACCCGCGCAACACAACGGGGTCGGAAATGGCGACCATCACCCAGCCAAGCGCCAACCCGACCACAACAGCCAATATCGGGATGATTATTGCGCGCCCGGCACGCCGCCAGAAACCGTTCCCATTCTTTTCCGTTTTCGCGTTTGTTTTCACATCTGCCACGCTATGAGTCTCCCATGCAAAAAAGTTTATTGGAGATTAATTGCTCGAAATCTCAAGTTTCGTATTAAATTGCTGCAAAAGATAGCGGTGAAATACCGGCGTATCCACCGATTGCGCCACGGTGACCCACTGCCCGCTGCCCGGCGCGTGGATCATCTGCCCGGCGTTTTTCCCGTCATCAACCACGGCGAGTTCCATTTTGCGGAAGGTTATCGCTTGCGGACAGCCCAAGTATCCCGTCGCCAGTATATCCCACATAAAATACTGATAATCATAGTGCGGAATGACATTCACGGTGAGCGCCCAACACTGCCCCGCAAAGGCAGACAACGGATTGTGCTGCTGGGCTGCCAACTCGTGTAAAAACCCCGACGATACCGGCACGTGATTCGTGGCATCGAGCGGAAAAAGGGTGAGCGGCAAACGCATCGCCAGCAGTTTCCGCGCGGCAACGGGGTCCCAGAAAGCGTTCCATTCGGCGCTGCCGTCGTGGGCGTAGGTGCGCACATTGCCCGGCACATCAATCGCCCCCGCCATCCACACCACCTCGGCGATGTTGTGCCGCAAGCCGGGGTCGGTTTCCAATGCCGCCACCAAATTCGAGGCGGGTCCGGTCATCAAAACGGTCAACGGGCGAGATGCGGCGGCAATTTTTTCAGCTAGAAAGGTTCGTGCCGGTGCGGAAACGATGGCTTCGGGACGGGCAGACTGCACCAGCATAATCGGGAAAGCGTTGATGATGCGCGGCTGGGCGCGCCATTCCGCAGGGAAGGCGTTGATGCCGTGCAAATCGCCGCGCGCCACGGGGACATTTTTCTGCCCCAGCCACGCCAAAAGTTTGGTGGTGGCGTCCAGCGCGGCATCCAAATAGCAATCGGCGGGGGTGACGGCAACGCCCACCACCTCAACATGAGGCATCGTCAGCAACAACGCGAGCGACAGCAGGTCATCTACCCCACCATCGTGATCCATCAACACGGATTTGCGGGTCATTTATGCCGCAACCACCGCTGACGGCGGCATATCTTCCGGTGTTGCACCCGCCATCAACAGCCCCAATTGGTCTTTTGAAATATCGGTGGCGTTCACCACCGCGACAATCTTCCCTTCAAACATCACCGCGATGCGGTCGGACAGGGCACGCACTTCATCCAACTCCGTCGAAACCAGCAACACGGCGGTGCCCGCGTCCCGCTGTTCAATAATGCGGCGATGGATGTATTCAATCGAGCCGACATCGAGTCCGCGGGTGGGCTGGGAAGCGATGAGCAGCTTATTGGGGCGCGAAAATTCCCGCGCGACAATCACTTTCTGTTGGTTCCCGCCCGACAGCGTCCCCGCTGTGGCGTAAATGCTCGGCGTGCGAACATCATACTCTTTCACCCGTTCTTCGGCTTTGGCAACGACCATTTGTTCATCAATCACTACCCATCGGGCAAAGGGCGGGCGATAGTATGTGTTCAGCACCATATTATCTTTGATGGGGTAGCTGAGCACCAACCCGTCGCGCTGGCGGTCTTCCGGCACGTGCCCCACCCCCATTTCGGTGATGGTACGCGGGGTGGCATTGGCAATATTTTTGTTCAACAGCTCAATTGTGCCGTCCTCCACCTGCCGCAACCCGGTGAGCGCTTCGACCAATTCAGTTTGTCCGTTGCCCTGCACTCCGGCAATCCCCAGCACTTCCCCGGCACGCAGCGTGAACGATACGCCCTCCACCGTGATGTTTTCGCGGTCATCTTTCACCACCAGATTTTTCACGGTCAGCACGGGGGCTTGGGGCGCGGCATCACCTTTTTTCACGGTCAATTCCACCGCACGCCCAACCATCAAATCCGCCAGCGATTGCTCGGTGGAGTTTTCCGGCTCAACCGTGCCGACGGTTTTTCCGCGCCGCAACACGGTGATGCGGTCGGCAACAGCCAGCACTTCTTTCAATTTATGGGTGATAAAGATGATGGAGATGCCACGGTCTACCAGTGATTGGAGGATGGCGAACAGGTCTTCCACTTCCTGCGGGGTCAGAACGGCAGTGGGTTCGTCTAAAATGAGGATGTCGGCGTTGCGGTACAGCACTTTGATGATTTCAACGCGCTGCTGCACGCCCACGGGCAAATCTTTGATGTACGCATCGGGGTCAACATTCAAGCCATGTTCCCGTGAAATGCGGCGAATTTCCTCAGCCACGGCGCGTTTATCCAAAAAGATGCCGTTTTTGACGGTTTCCTGCCCCAGCATAACATTTTCGGTGACGGTGAGCACCGGCACAAGCATAAAGTGCTGATGCACCATCCCGATGCCCTGCGAAATGGCGTCCACAGGACCGTGAATATCGGCGCGGTTGCCACGGATGAAAATATCGCCTTTGGTGGGTTTATACAGCCCATACAGGATATTCATCAGCGTGGTTTTTCCCGCGCCATTTTCGCCCAGCAACGCGTGAATTTCCCCCGCTTGCAGGGTTAAATTCACGTTGTCATTCGCCAACACACCCGGGAACTGTTTGGTGATGCCGCGTAATTCAAGAACCGGTACATTCGGCATAAAAAACCCTCATGAGCAAGATGGGACGCATCATGTGTCCCATCATGTGATTTTTTCGCGCACTTTTGCGCTCAGATAATCTAAACTGGCAACTACAATTGCAATGGCAATCATGTTCACGCTTGCCTGCCGGTATTTCAGCAGATTGATATTTTGACTCAACAAGAATCCGATACCGCCGCCGCCGCCGAAACCGATGATGGTGGACATACGAACATTAATGTCCCACCGATAGAGGGTAAAGGCGATATATGGCGGTACAATTTGGGGAATTACGGCGTAAATAATCGTTTGCAAACGATTCGCCCCGGTGGCAGTGATAGCCTCAATGGGTCCCGTGGCAATATTTTCCACCTGCTCGGAGTAGAGTTTCCCCAACGCAACGATGGTATGCAATCCAAGCGCCATAACCCCGGCAAAAGGCCCGATGCCCACCCACACGGCAAAGGCAACAACCATCACCAGCGGCTCAATGGAGCGCAAGGTGTTCATTATAGTGCGAAATACATAATAGACAAACATGCCGGTGGGGATTGGATGGTTGACATCAATGGCGAGCGCCAACGCGGCAAACAGCACCGCGCCGATGGTCGCCGGGGTGCGCACCACCTGAGCCACATCGCCAAACTCGTAAAACCAGTTCAGGGTGGCGGCAATCACACCGAAGACAATTGCGCCCGCCAAAACCGATAAGACCACTGCCACAATTTTACTGGTCAGCGCAGACATACGCGGCACGGTTGCTTCCAAAATTCGGTTGGAAATGGGGCTGAACGCAAACGCGCCCAGCAATGCGCCCAATGCGGGTAACCCCAAAAGAATCACATCGGAGAAAATGAGGATGAAATTGCCGACGAACGACCATCCCCCCAGCGAATGTTTGAGTGAGATGCCGGTTTCACGCCCGACGCTCCCTATTTTTGCCAGCACCACAACCGCCACGGCGGCAATTGCCACTCCGATGAACCAGCGTCCCAGTGCCTTGAAGAATGTATTTTTCCCGCCCGCAGATTGCACCACCGCCAAGCCGACCAACGGGGCGGCGGTGAATAGCAGCACGGCTTCAGCGTTTCCATTCGGGAATTGCGAGCCAAATTCGGTCAATCTGGACACGATGCTGTACCCCAACAATGCGCCGATGGGCATAATAATCAGCGATGCCATGAACTTGGTGAGGGTGCTGGTGACTTGCAGCATGAGGTTGCGCGCCGCCAAAAAGCTGATGGGCACGGCGAGCGTCACGCCCAACGTGGTGGCGATGAATGCCAGAAAGACCGTTTCCACAATTTTTTCCCACGTTTGCTTGAGGGCTTCGCTGGGTTTCGGCGAGCCAACGCGCCGGTTGACCACAACCCGCACGGTTTGCGGTTTATCGGAGGTGCGGTCTTTTCTGAGGGTCACTTCTTTTGAAAAGTTTCCATCGCTATCGGTGGGAACGGCATTGCCGGTCAACTTCAATTCCACGGCAGCGGCGGGGTCTGCGCTGTACGGCACAAAGAAGATGAAGACATTTTCATTGGGGTTGAAGCCGGTTCCGCTCACGGTGATGGCTTCACCGGGCTCGGCACAGTTGGAGGACAACTTGATGGCGGGCTGTCCGGGTTCAGCGGGGATTTCGGGCGGGGGCGTGCCCGTACACGGAACCAAAATGCGCGCCTCGGCGGAAATGCGGTCGATTTCATAGGTTATCAAATCGGGGTGCGCCAATCCCTGCAAAATATTGGTGAGCTGCTCTTGTCGCTTGGCTTCCTGCGGTTTTTCCAAATCGACTTTGGTCACTTGAAGACCGTAAGCATAGACAATTACAATGCCTATAACCAAGACAATCTTACCCAAAGTTTTCAACAAGCTTGGGGATTTCTTTTTCATGATTGACACCTGTCTGCGTAAGTGAAGCGGCAGGCGCAAAGCGTCGGATTAGCCGATGCGTTGCGCTTCTTCGCCGTAAATTTCTTTAAAACGGTGTTCGTCAATTTCCGATGGTGAACCGTCGAAAACAATGTTGCCATCTTTCAGGGCAATAGCCCGGTCGGCGTAGCGCTGAACGAGGTCTAAAAAGTGAAGACTGCAAATAACCGTGATACCTTCGTCACGGAGTTGTTCCAAATATTGCATGATGCTGTGCGCCAGCACGGGGTCTAGGCTGGCAACGGGTTCATCGGCGAGCATGATGGAGGGTTCCTGCATCAAGGCGCGGGCAATGCCGACCCGCTGTTGCTGCCCGCCGCTCAGTTCATCGGCGCGGACGTAGGCTTTCTCTTTGATGCCCACCCGGTCAAGTTGTTTGAGCGCCATAGCGATGTCATCTTTCGAGAAGCGATTTATCAGGCTCCAGGCGGGGTTGGTATAGCCCAATCGCCCTGCCAGCACATTGGTAATCACCGGCGAGCGCAGCACAAGGTTGAAATGCTGAAAAATCATCCCGATGCGGCGGCGGATGCGGCGCAATTCGTCGGGTTGGGCGGCGGTGATGTCAATGCCGTCCAAAATGACCTGCCCGGAAGTTGGTTCAATCAGGCGGTTGATGCAGCGCAACAGGGTCGATTTCCCGGAGCCGCTCAATCCGACGACCGCCAAAAATTGCCCCTGCGGCACGGTAAAACTGACATCATTCAGCGCCAGTACAGTATTGTCATAAATTTTGGTGATGTTTTTGATTTCGAGCATAGAATATTCCCCCGGAATTGGGTAGATAGCGAAGCGGGGTTACAAAAAGTTGGGTAGAAAGGGGACGCCTTCCCACCCAACTATATTACGTTATATTAGCGATGAATGTTCAATGTGTGTCAATATCAGCCGCCGAAAATGTCTTCTTCGGTGTAGCCCAACACGTCAATCAGCTTGCGGACGGGGTCATAGAACGAATCGCCGACGGGTTCCACGCCTGTCCAGTTGTAGAACTGGTCGGAGCAGATGGATTCGGCACAGGCATCAGAAGAGGCGAAGATGACCAGCGCGTTCATGATGCGGGTGCGCAACCCTTGCGGGAAGTCGGGACCAAAACTGACGGAGTCATTCGGGATTTTTTCGCCGATTTGCAGGATGCGGACTTTTTGCACAACGTCCGGCGCAGTGCTGACCACAGATGCGCGGGCATCCAGAATGCGATAATCACCGGCGTAGAGTTTGCCTTTTTCATTCGGCGCGGCGAGCATCGGGTCATACGGTTCGGGATCCATGCCGTAGTACCATTTCCCTTCGGGCATTAAGGGCGGCGAGAAGTATGAAGTAGCAAAGTCAACTTCACCGTTGTAGACGGCTAAGACGGCTGCACCGTGACCACCGGCTTCGATGATTTCACCCGGTTCAATACCGGCGGTTTTGAATTCCACGCTGGGATAGAGGAACCCGGAGGTAGAGCCACGGTCGGGCACTGCCCATTTTTTGCCGGCTAAATCTGCCAAGCTGGTGTACGGGCTGTCGCGCTGAACCAGGAATTGTTCCGTGTACCATGACAAGCCATAGCGCACTGCCGCGCCACCGACTTCCACGCCACATTTGTTGTTCGCCAGCACGTAACCGAGCGCGGGAATGAAGCCCATGGTGTTTTCGGGCGAGGCGCACATCGCTTCGATGGTGGCGGCGTAGCTGGTCGGCACGCTCACTTCAAAACTCAAGCCGGTGGCTTGCTTCAAAGCGTCTGCAATCACCTGCCCCCCACTCACAATTTCGCCCGCGTCCACCGACGGGACGAAAAGTACCTGAATGGGATTTTCAGGACTGCCCAGCTCCCCTGCGGCAGGCGATTGCCCGGCTAGCAAGGCAGCGGCTTCATCCGTTGAGGGGATGTACAGCTTTTGCCCCACTTCGATGATATTGGGGTTATCGATGTGGGTATAGCTGGAATCCATCTCCGCCATCGCGTTGGTAGCTTCCCAAATGGCGGGCCACGCAAAAATATCGCCCAAGAATTTGTCGGCTAACTTGCTCAGCCAGTCATCTTTCTGGACGACATAGTCAGTTCCGCCTTCAGCATTGACCAAAGGAACAGCCAAAGTGAAAAGCAGAACCACCAATAATACAACACTCAGTACCCGTTTCATACACGTCTCCTTTTCTAAAAAGATTTATGGGGTTGAATGGTTCGTGGTGATTTGCAAATGCATCATTGCGACCTGCAAAAAAATTTATGGGAATTGCGACCACCAAGCGTGGTTTAATTATAGCAAACTCTGCCAAAAAGGCAAGGTCGATTCAGAAAAAAATTAATGCATTTCTAACATTTGTTTAAGCTTGCATTAATCTCACAGGCGCACACTGAGGGGTGGAAAAACCAATATAGTGCAAATACATGTGCGGAGGAAGCCTATGATTGAGGTTCGACACTTAAGCAAGTCTTATGGTTCGATACACGCCCTGAAGGACGTAACCTTTCACATTGATGACGGCGAAATCGTCGGCTTACTGGGACCGAATGGTGCCGGGAAAACCACCACCATCAAAACCCTGACCGGGTATCTGCAACCCGAAAGCGGCACGGTGCTGGTGGACGGCATTGATGTACTCACTCACCCGCGCGAGGTGCAAGCCCGCTTGGGCTATCTCCCTGAAAGCGCCCCGCTGTACCCCGAACTTTCGGTGCAGGCATACCTGAAGATGATGGCAGACCTGCGCGAAATCCCCCCCGATGACCAACCCGCCCGCCTTTCGGAGGCAATCTACGCCACCGGCTTGGCGAACCATCTCACCCGCCCCATCGGCGAGCTGAGCAAGGGTTTCCGCCAGCGCGTGGGGTTGGCACAAGCCATTTTACACAAACCGAAACTCCTCATCCTCGATGAGCCGACCGTGGGACTCGACCCCACCCAAATTGTCGAAATTCGCCGCCTAATCCGGCGATTGGCGCGTCACAGCACCATCCTTTTCTCCACCCACATCCTATCGGAAGTGGAAGCCCTGTGCGAC
>JAJRSQ010000351.1 GCA_024278725.1 Chloroflexota bacterium | reverse complement strand
GCATAACTGCCGATGATGAAGCCGACGATTTGCTTGCCCACCACCAGCGGCACCACCAGCAGACACGCCGCGCCCAACTGGTTGCCGAAGAATGTCCGCAGGGTGTGATTCAGACGCGGGTACTGGTGCAGATTCGCAATCAGCAGCGGCTTTTCGGGCAGCAGGGCATCCACCAGCGCGGCGAAAGTCTCATACGGCAGGCGGGCGTGCCTCCGCACGTCCACCGGCTCGGTGATGGCGGCAAGATGCATCACGCTGTACGGGGTATTGTCCGCGTCCTTCGGCTGGTCAAGAAAATAGAGGCTGACATCAATGGGCGATTCGCCCAAACGGGTGTAACGGTAAACCGCCTCCAAAATTTCATCATACGACAGCGCGGTATTGATGTCGGCGCTGGTTTCATACAGGATTTCCGCTTCGGTGAACGCCGTCTGAATCTGGTTGAACAGCCCGCGGTTGTGGATGGTGGACGCCAGAAAAGCCGCCACATACAGCATCATCTCTTCGTCGCTCACATCATACGCATTGACCGCCCGACTGCTGACCGTCACCACGCCCACCACCTGATGCCCCAGCACCAGCGGCACTGCCATGGTGGATAAAAATCCGTCCTGCGCCAATTTCCGGCAATCCACATAATCGCTTTTCCGCAAAAACGGGAGGTTGACCAATGTTTGCTGTTCCACCGCCGAAGCGATGACCGTTCCCGCCAGCGGAACCCGTTCTTGCGATTCCGGCACGCCCGTTTCGCCCGAAAAGGTGTGGACATTCGCCCACGCCGATTGTTTCTGGGTAATCAGCGCGATGCCGGTGCGGGCGGAATGGACGATGCGATGGATGTACCGCGCGGCAACATTCAACGCCTGGTCGATGGTGGCGGTCATATTCAGCGATGTCGCCATTTCGTTCAGCAGAATCAATCGCCGCGCCTGTTTTTCGCTATTGCGGAGAAGGCGAATATTCTGGGACGCGACCACAATCTGCGCCGCAAGGGTGGTGAAAATGCGCTCATCCGCCGGTGAAAAATAGTTGGGGCTGTCGGCGGAGACCACCAGCACCCCAATCACGTGGTCAACGATGGTCATCGGCGCCACCAGCGCGGAGCGCGCGGGTGCGAGGAGGGAATCGGCGGAAAGGTCGTTGTTCATCCGCACAATATTGTCGCGGGCAACGCTGGCGATGAGCGTCGGATTGTTGCGCAGCGGGATGGCGGCGCGTGCGGGTCGCGCTTCCGCCGAAAAACCGGCGGCGGCAGTGAGCGTCAGCATCGGTTTTTCCGGCTCTTTGTCCAGAAAATAGATGCCCACCTGCGCCAGCTCAAAATTCTTTTGGATGAGTTCCGCCACATTTTGCAGCAAGTCGTCGGGGTCGAAGACGGTTGCCGTCAAATCGCTGATGCCGGCAATCGTTTCCAGTTCAATCGCCGGGAGATGCGTGCGCGCCACCGGCGCATCCGGTGCAACGGGGTCTGCCTCGGTGGCGGACGACAGAATATCCCCAAACGATGAGAAAAGTCCGTCGAGCCGGTTGTTCAGTTTATCGTCGCCCATTTTGGTTCACCAATTCCTTTGCCAGCGCCCGGTACTGCATCGCACTCCGGGTTTTGGGAGCATACATCGTCACCGGCTTGTTGTACGCCGGGCTTTCGCGCAGTTTGGTATCCACCTCAATGATGGTATCAAACAGCACGGGTTTCAATTCGGTTTGAATCTGATTCAGAATGACGCGGCAAATTTTGTTGCGGCGGTCATACATCGTCACCACTACCCGATATTGCAAATTCGGGTTGGTTTTTTTCTGCACCAGTTTTGCCAAATTCGCCAACTGCATCAGCGAAAGGGAGGCATAATATTCCGCCTGCACGGGGATGACTAGCAAATCCGCCGCCGTGAGCGCGTTGAGCGTCAACGGTCCCATGGATGGCGGGCTATCAATCAGCACAAAATCATACAGCCCGTCGGCAATGGTGGCAATGCGCTGTTTGAGGTTGAATTCGTACTCATTTTGTCCGTACAGCAATTTTTCCACCAGCGCCAGCCGTGAATTTGCGGGCGCGATGTCCAGCCCCATCACACTGCTTTCGCGGCTCACACTCACCAGCGAGGCTTTGCGCAAAAGTGCATCGCCCACGTGACGGCGCAGGGTATCGGGCTGCACCCCCAGCGACAGGGAGAGATGCGCCTGCGGGTCCAAATCTATCACCAACACGGCATACCCCATTTCCACCAGCGCGCCCCCCAGCGAAAGGCAAGTGGTGGTTTTGGCAACGCCCCCTTTATGGTTGTTGATAGCAATGGTTTTCATCGCGGATTACTCCTTTTCCACCGGCGGCGGCGTGCCGTTCATCCGCCCGTTGGACGCGCTGTCCGGCGGGGAGAGGGGCGGCGTGTCGCCGGTATCGGGTGGTGTGCCCGTTTCGCCCGCCAAACGTTCGGCGCTACCGAGTTTGACGAAAGTGCGCGCGCCGCCCAATACCCGGCTCAATTCCGCCGTCGTGACCCGCATCAGCGTGTCCATGTCGGCGGCGCGGCGCATCTTTTCACCAATTTCGGTGATGAGCCGTTCACGGTTGGCGCGCTCTTGCGTTTCCTCAAATAGCCGCAGGTTGTCGGCGGCTTGCGCCACTTGGTCAATCACCGCTTCCACAAATTGAATATCGTCATCCGTCCATGATGATGCCGCGCCGCTTTTGCCGTACAATTGCAAATTACCAATCAGCACATCGCCAATTTTGACGGGCGCGACCAATGCCTGTTCCACTCTGCCCTCGGCGGGCACGGCGACTTCCGTCGGGCGCTCGCGGGTGAGGGCTTGCCGCCTGCCCCGCGCAATCGTCTCTTCGGAAAGGGGGGGCAAATCGGGCTGGCGGTACACCGCGATGCCCCGATTGCGGCGGGCAATGCGATTTCTGTCCCACACTTGTTGCTGGTAGCGGTTCTGCAGCGCTTGCGCCCGCTGCAATGCCGCTTCCACTTCCTCAAACACGCGCACGTTGCGGATGGTGGATGCCAGTTGCATCGCCATGATGGTCATAATGCTCGCATCGCCGTCATCAAACGCGGCGATGCGACTTTCCAGCACATCCAGCACGCCCAAAACACGGTCATCCACAACGATGGGCACGGACATCTCCGAATAGACGTGCGGCAGCAGCGGGTTCGGCTGCCAACCCTCTATTTCGCGGACATTGTCCGCCCAGATGGCTTCGCGGGCATGTACCGCCCGCACCGGCAGGCTGTCGGTCATTTCCAGCGGGATGGCGTGGCGCAGAGATTTCAACTCCCGCCCCACCGAGCCGGTGGCTTCCGCCAGCACCAATTTGTTTTGGGCATCATCGGTGAGGTACACCATCGCGTGGTAAAAGCCGAAATTGGCGCGGAAATGTTCCAGCATTCCGTGCAACTGTTCGCTCAGGTTTTCCGTCACCGATAATTGTTCGCTCAATTGGGCAACCACTTTCAGTTGGTTGGTGCGACGTTCCAATTGTTGCGTCAGCGATTGCAGTTCGCTGATATTTTCGCGCTCGGTCACCAAGTTGATATACGTTTTGCGCAAAACATCTTCCCGCAAACCGAGTACCAGCGCGTACACCCCCAAAAACAGGGGCGCGGTATCAACCATCCACAATAGCGGCTCGGTGCGGTGTAAAACCCCGATGGTCGCCAACGAGAAGGTCAGTCCTTTGGAGACAATTTCGTAAGTTGTTGCCGAAATGGGGAACAATCCGCCCAGAAACAGCCCGACCAGCAGATAGGTGACGACATACGGCGGGCGCACCGGCTTCATGAGTTGATCCGGGTTGATGCCCGGACCACGGAATATTCGCGCAAAAATTCGTCTGACCATAATCTATTCGCTCTCGGTGACGGCGGGCGATACCGTCACCCCAAGTTCCAGCACGCTGTGTTTCGCGCCCAAGCGCACGCCCAACTCTTCGGCGGCAGTTTGCAGCAGCATATCAAGATTCGGCGCGGCGCGTAATTTTTCCGTCACCTGCCGAATGGCTTCTTCCCGCTCGGCGCGTTTCTGCGTTTGCGCCAGCAGGTTTCGGTTTTCAATCGCGGCGGCGACCTGATTGCCAATCGCCACCAGCAGGTTCACATCCTGCCGGGCGAAATCTCTGCCGTGCATCGGATTGAGGGCGCTCAAAACGCCCAGCGGTTTATCCCGGTACACCAGCGGCACCGACACCATCGCGCCGACGCCCAGCCGCAAACGGCGTTGCTGCACGTCGAGCGTCTCGCGCGAATCCGGCTCGCCTTTGGGGGATAATGCCGCCTGCTGTTGTTCCAGCGTCCACCCGCCGACGCCATCCATCAGCACTTCAAACGAGGGGGGCAACAATTCATCGGCGTCGGGACCGCTGGCAGCCGATGCCTCAAGCCGTTTCGCCGCCATATCCACCGTCACCAGCGTCGCCCATGTGGCGGAAATGGAATCGGTGACCATTTCGGTGACCGCTTTCAGCAGGTCGGGCAATTCGGCGACGGTGTTCAGCGCGCGGCTGATTTTATACAATGCTTCCGTTTCGGTGAGGGTTGCCTGCGCCCGGCTGAACGAGCGGGCATTCTGCAACGCCACCGCCACCTGCGCCCCCAACGCGGAATAAACGCGGATGTCATCATCGGTGAAATAATCCGTCTCATCCGCCTGCACGTCCAGCACCCCCAGCACGTCATCACCCACCAACAGCGGAACCGCCAACTCAGCGCGGGTGTCGGGCAAAAGGGGGTTTTGGAAATAGTCGGCGGATTGCCGGACGTCATTCACCACAATAGGTTCTGCCGCGCGCGCCGTGCGCGCCACCAGCGATTGCTCGCGCTCCAGCGGGATGCGCCAGCCTTCGCTGACCATCTGCTGCCCCACATTCCCCGACCCGGCAGCCAGATGCAACACTTTTCCGTCCAGCACATACACGTGCGCGTGGTACAATTCAAAAGCGGATTTGGTCAAATCCACCACATTTTGCAAAAGTTCATCCGTGTTCAAAATGCGGGAAATATCCGTGCCGACCTGCATCACGGTTTCCAGCTCGGTGGCGCGGCGAGCGAGCGTTTCTTCAATCCGCTTCAGATGGGTGATGTCGCGGGAAATGCCCACCAGCCCGATGACCCGTCCACGGCTGTTTTTGCGGGGAAGTTTGTGTTCCAACAGCCAGCGCACTTTGTCATCCCCGGTGCGGATTTCCACCTTATGCCCGGTCACGGCTTTGCCGGTGTTGATGATGCGCTGTTCGTCATCATATATTTTCTGCGCCACGTCCTTTGCGAAGAAATCGAAATCTGTTTTGCCGATGACCTGCCGGGGTTCCGAAACCTTCAGCAGTTCAGTGGCGTGGGCGGTATTGCTGCGCACATAATGCAGACGGCTGTCTTTGAAGTAGATATAATCGGGAACGTTGTCCATCAATGCCTGCAACAAATCGCGCTCTTTCAGCAATGCCTTTTCAAACTTTTTGCGCTGTCGAATTTCCTGCTGCGATTGCCGGTACAAATCGGCGCTGGCGATGGCGTTGGCGGTACTGTTCGCCATCATCATCAGCACCTTCATATCGCGCTCGGTGAAATCGCGCTGTTCCATCCGGTTCATGGCAAACAATGCGCCCAGCACTTCCGTTTGGGTCGCAATGGGCACAACCATCACCGAGCCGATGCCGCCGGCGGTGCGGGCGTGCTGAATCTGCCGGCTTTCGCGGCGGTCAACTTTTCCTTTGGGGGATAGCGCGGGTTTTTTCTCCCGCAGCACCCAGCCGCCAAGCCCCTGAAAAAACTCGTCGGGGGAAATTTGAGTGTGTGCCATGCCGCCGCTCCCTCCGGCGACCATATGGGAAATGGTCTGGTCTTTCACCAGCACCAGCAACGCCGTATCGGCGGGGATGACCGTGGCAACATTGTCCACGATTTTTTCCAGCATTTTGGGCAAATTCTGAAACGCCCGCAGCGATTGCGCCGCCAGATGGAGCGCCTTCGTTTCCACCAGCATTTCTTTCGTCTGCTCAAACAACGCCTGATATTCGTCATCGCCGTCCACCAACGAAACCGTCTCCACATCCTGACGCATTTTGTCCGCCAATTCGGCAAACTGAGTCGCCAGCGCCTCACCGCGCGGCACATCGGAATCAAAACGCGGGCGATAATCGTAGTCCCCCTGTTTGTATGCGTTTAAAGCACGTTCCACTTCAGCGACAAGCGTTTCTATGTTCATTGGGCATCACCAAGATTTTTATGTTTAGATTATAACCGATTTTGTCGCTCCGTAAAAATATATGTCACACACTATTATCGGTATTTTACATTAAATGCTTTAAAATTAGAAGAGCCAAAAGTACCGAAAGGGAAAGCTTTACGTAAAAACCACGCAAATCGGGGATATTTCGCCGTGTGAAGGGGAACGGATGCCGGAAAATCGGGGGGAATTTCGCGGAGAATTTCATGGGGACAAAAAAAGACCGCCTGAGCATATCGGCAGTCTGTGTGGGATGCGCTTTTATCGCAAGCCGGGCAACAGGTGGACGGTCACCACTCCGGCATCCAAGTTGATGTCGCGCACCACCTCATCGGTGACGGG
>JAJRSQ010000350.1 GCA_024278725.1 Chloroflexota bacterium | reverse complement strand
TTCGTGATTCGTGATTCGTGATTCGTGATTCGTGATTCGTGATTCGTGATTCGTGATTCGTGATTCGTGATTCGTGATTCGTGATTCGTGATTCGTGATTCGTGATTCGTGATTCGTGATTCGTGAAATGGTATCAGAAAGTAAATTTTGGGGCAAGTGTCATTCGTGGTTTTAGGCTACGGTTATCCGACAATTGCCCGATGGTTTATTCCTTTTCCAGCACCAGCCGGTGCGAAAGTCCCAGTTTTTGCAAGGGGGTTTTCTCCAGAAAGTAGGTCATCCCCCGCACAAATTCACCGAGCGCGGGCGCACGGCGAATCACGTTGTCGTAGCCGGGGTAAATCTGCCGGTGCGAAATCACCCGCACGGGCAAACCGCTGAACAGCCGCCGCAAGCCGCGCGCGGTGTACGCCCGCACGTGCGGCGCGAGTTTGTTGCGCCAGATATCGGGCAGGTAATTGATGAGCGGGGTGTTGCCGAAATGATATTCGCCGCGCCGGTAATGCCCATGCGTTTCAAAGGGATACCAGCGATTGGGGCAAAAGATGATGGCGCGTCCGCCCGGTTTCAGCACCCGCACCATTTCGGCGGCATAGCGCCGGTCGTCCCGCACGTGTTCGATGACCTCATGACTCAAAACCACATCGAACCGGGCATCGGCGTAGGGTAAAAACTCCCCCACCGCAACGGCGAGATGGGGCGCATGCGCCGCCGCTTGCCGCACCCGCTCGGCTTCCACGTCCAGCCCGAAAACGTGCGGGGTGAATTTCAGCAACGCGCGGTTGTACATGCCGATGCCGCACCCGTCCACCAGCACCCGCCCGTCATCGAGCCGCCCGTCCGCCGCCCGGCGAATCATTTCAAGCCGTCGTTCCTGTCCGGCACGCCACACCAAACTGGGCACGCCGCGTTCATCCGCTTTGGCAAAATCGTGCGCGTTCACTTTTCCCCCGTGTGCAGCGCCACCGTGCCGAACATCAGCATTCGGTAGCGCACATTTTTCAGCCCGACGGCTTCCATCGCCCGTTTCAATTCTTCAGGGCGCAAAAATGCATCGGCGGAGGCGGGCAGGTAGTTGTATGCGTCGCGCTGTCCGCTGATGATGCCGCCGATGACCGGCACGATGCGGTGAAAATAGAATTTAAAGAATTTGCCGAAAGGGGTATCGGCGGGACGGGGAATTTCCAGAATGACCACCCGCCCGCCGGGGCGACAGACGCGGGCTTGGTCTGCCAGCGCGGCGGAGACATCCACCACGTTGCGCATCAAAAAGCCGGAGGCAACCGCATCGAAACTGTTGTCGGGGAACGGAAGGCGCAGGGTGTCCGCCGCGCTCCAGCGCACGGGTTGCCCGTGGGCGCGGGTTTGCCCCACCTGCATCATCGGCAGGGTGAAATCTGCGCCGACGACGAGTCGCAGGTCGGGATGACGGCGCAGGGCTTCAAACGCGATGTCGCCCGTGCCGGTGGCGATGTCGAGCAGCGCGCCGCCGGGGGGGAGGTTCGCCGCCTGCACCACCAGTTTCCGCCAGCGAACATCCTGCCCGCCGGTCATTATTTTGTTCATCAGGTCGTATCGCCGGGCAATCCGCCCGAACATCTCGTTGACGTAGGTGTACTTTTCTTCCGCAGAGTTGAAGGTCACAGGATGGTGTTCCTTTTGTTTCCGGTTTTTGGTTTTCAGTTTTCGGTTTTCTGACAACTGACAACTGACAACTGACAACTGACAACTGACAACCCAAATTATAACACCGTCCGGCGCAGGTAAAAAACCACCCACGCGGCTTTTTAAGCTTTGTGGGTGGTTCGATGGTTTTTCATATTGCGTGCCGCGTATTTCGTGAAACGTTATCACCCAACACGCAATGCTCCACAAACCTATTTCAAAATCAACGGCAGGTAGAGTTGATTGGCGTAGCCGCCGGTGTTGCCGGCGGCGGTGATGGCGAGCGCGACGGGCGGATGCCAGGTGAGTGTGCCGTTGTCGTCCAAATCTGTCAGCCAGTAGTAGTACGTTTTCCCCGCCGAAACGGTGTCATCGGTGAAGGTGTAGCTTGCGCCACCCCCGCCGACACCCTGCGCCGGAATCGCGCCGGAGATTTCCACCGCGTCCACCGGGCTGAGCGTTTCCGCGCGGTAGATGAAGAAGGCGCGCGTGTCCAGCTCGCCGGCGGTTGTCCACCGAAGTTGCGCCGCATCGCCCGCCTGTTCCGCGCTGAAAGATGCCAGCGTGACCAGCGTGGGGGTGTTGGTGATGGTGGCGGTATCGGTGATGGGCGGCGCGGGGTTGAGATAAATATCGGTTGTGCCGCTGACCGTCGCCGTGTTCACCGTCAGGGTGATGGGTTGCAGCACCGCGAAGGTGGTCGTCACCACAAACGTTTCGCCGGGCTGCAGGTTGCGCCCGAAGGATTGCGTCAGGTCGAACCAGCGTACTTCGCCGAGCAATGTTTGGTCGGCGGGCGGGGTGGATACGGTGAAACCGAGATAGGTCGGGTCGTAATAATCGAAGAGCGGCAACACGTCCAGCGTGCTCGCGCCGGTGTTGGTCACGATGATGGTGTAGGTAATCACCCCGTTGACCGCGCCGGGGGGCACAATGCCTTTTGAAAGCGTGACTGCCGGGTCGCGCACGGCAATCGGCACGGAGCCGGTATCGGTGACCACGCCGCCGGTATACACGCCCGTCCCGGTCACCACGTTGATGTATGTGCCGGTGATGCCGGTTGTAATTTGCGCATCGAAGCCCACTTGAGTGGATTGCCCCGGTTGCAACGGCGAGACGACAATATTATCCCAGCCCATCGTTTGCCCACTGATGACCGTGGGGCTGATGGGGCTGAATGTGCCCGGCACGAGCTGCATTTCGGCGGGCAGGGTATCGGTCAGCACCACCGGGAAGAGGTCGAGCCGGCCGCTGTTGGTCACGGTGATGGTGTAGCGCACCGTCGCCCGGTTCACGTTGGGCGATGTTTCCACGGTTTTCACCACGGTGATGCCCGGATTGGCGGGGTAGAAACCGAAGTCCACGGTGAGGTTGCTGCTGGCATCGGGTGTGGTCGGGTTGATGCCGCCCACGTCATCGCCGGTAGGTTCGGTGTTCACCGTCACCGTGATGACCCCACTGCTCACCCCGGCGATGTCCGCTGTGCCGGACACGGGCACGCCGTTTTCATCCACATCCTCATTTTGGTCGGTGTTGGGATTGGCTTGCGTCGGCACGGATGAATCGTAGCCGTACAAAGGTTGTCCCACCGTGAATGCTGCGGGCGGAATGTGGATGAAATAGCCGCCTTCCGGCACATCGCGGAACAAATATCGTCCCGTTGCATCGGTGGTGGTTGTGGCGACGGGGGTGCTCACGCCGGGGGTATCGCCCGCGTTGAAGAGTTCCAT
>JAJRSQ010000349.1 GCA_024278725.1 Chloroflexota bacterium | reverse complement strand
TTTCATGATTTCACGCCGCAAGGGTGATTTGCGAGCCGCTCTTACGCATTTTTTTCCGGTTTTAACGAAAATCGGTGGCGCTGTAGTAGGGGCACGCTGCAGCGTGCCCCTACATTTCCTGCGCAAAGTATTGTTTGTCAAGCGACTTTGCAACAGCCCTGGGGGGTGGGGTTGTCATCGCCAATTAATGTCCTGTTTGAGACAAGATTTTTCGGGGCGTTTGGTGAACCGTAAAAAATCGGTAATATATCTATCCACAGGAGGGGAATATCAACAGAAAAAGGAGAAACATAATGAAACGATATTCCTCAATGTCATTTGTATTTTTGGTGATGATTGCGTTGTTTGCCGCCGCTTGTACCGGCACAACCGCGCCGCAGGTATCGGAAAAACCGACCGATACCCCGACCGCCATCCCCCCGTCGCCGACCCCCGTCCCGCCTGAAAACACCCCGACCACCCTGCCCCCAACGGCGACCGTTGCCGCGCCATCGGAAAAACCCGCCGCCGAAACCACCCCCGCGCCGTCGCCGTCCCCCACGGAGCCGCCCGCGCCGACTGCAACCGCGACGGCAGTGGACTGGTTGACCGTGCAGGGGCGCACCGCCGACGGACTGCCCACGCTCGGCAACCCGGATGCCCCGGTGCGGGTGATAGATTATTCGGATTTTTTGTGACCGACTTGCCGCTCCTACGTGATGGGAGCAGAAGTGGACTTAAAAAACACCTACGTGAAAGACGGAACGGTTCTGCTGGTTTTCAACAGTATTCTCGACCACGGCGACCGTTCGGTGCAGGCGCATAATGGCGCGGAATGTGCTTTTGAACAGGGAAAATTCTGGGAATTGCACGATGTTTTGTTTGAGTTTGAATCGCAGTTGTATGGCGATACCCGCGAAGTGGTGAAAGAACTCGCCCGACAGGTGGTGATGGATCAACAAGCATTCGACCAATGTGTGGACGAGCAGCGATATGTCGCGGCGGTGAAAGCGCAGGACGAGCGTCGGCGCGCGCTGGGCATCCGCACCCGCCCCACCATTGACATCAATGGCACGCTGTTCATCGGTCCGCAGCCGTATACCGTGCTTCAAACCGCCATCGACCCGATACTGGGCAATTAATCCGGCGGGCGGGTGAGCTGGTCGCGCAGGAAATTACGCGATTGTCGAAAATACAGCACGTTTGAATGATGCACCCCCGCAACATTGAGCGATATTGCGCCCGACGGCAGGGAAATCTTCTGCTTGGGGTTGTAGACCAGCAGGGCATTGCCCGGCAGCCAGGGCACGGTGGCGCTGATGGGCGTACCGGCGCGGGTGTCCACCGCCCACACGCGGGGGGTGTCCACCACCAAATCGTTGAATTCCGACAAAAAATTGTCCGTCAACGCATCCGATGCGCGCTGCCCGATGCGGTTGATGATAGACCCCAGCGTCAATTGCGATTCCGGCGGCTCGTAATTTGCGGCGATGGCGGCATATTTCACCGGCGCGGGGGGACCGTTGCCCGCCTGAAGTTTCCCCAGAAAATCGGTGGGGGCGGTTGCCTGCGGATTTTGCGCCTGCAAACCGGGCAGATGCCGGTTGATGGTGGCAACCAGATTCTCGGTTCGTTTTTCGTTGATGAGCATTCGCGCAAAAAAAGCACTCAAACGCCCGTAAAGTCCAAAATCATCCAGATGCAGCATATTCACCAGATGGTCGGCGGCGTTGCCCCAGTTTTTGGGGTCAACCCAACTGCTGCCGCTGTTTGGTGTTGCCACAAAAACCACCCGGTTAATGGCACGATGGCGATTTTCCAGCTCCACCAGCGCCCGCGCTATCAACCCGCCCCGACTGTGCGCCAGAATGTCGATTCGGCGGTTGCCTTTCTGCAGCCGCTCATCGAGTTGCGCCCACAAATCGCGGGCATTCTCCAGCGGCGACTTCGAGACCGTCCAATGGTCGTAGGCGATGATGCCCCGATAATAGCGTGATGCCCACTGCAAAAACTCCGCGCCCAACCCCTGCACCGGATATTTGGATTTACTGAACGTGCCGTGCAAAATGAGCAGGATGCGGTCGGTTTCGCTGCGCGTGTTCCCGTCCACCCACCACCACGGGGATGCCCCCGGCTCGGCGAGGGTGGTGTCCGGGTTGACCAGCCACAATTTTTCCACCGGAACGACATCGCGGTCATATTGCCCGCCGAGTTCCGCCAGCACATCCCCTTCATCCCGCCGGAAAAGCCAGCGTCCGATGGTGCGCACATATCCGGCGAAACCCCGTTCGCGCCCCAAAACCTGCCGGACAGCGGGCGATTCCCGCAGCGTCGGCACAACCGAGCCGCTCAGCGGTACGGGTTTGCCCGTTTCCGGGTCGCGCGATTGCCAGCAACGGATGCCGTTCACTTCCACCAATTCCAGCATTGCCGTTCCGTCGGCGGGCAGCGACGCGCCGCGAAACCCGCCGGGCGCGAGCGGGGTCATTCCGGGACCGGTGACCAGCGCCAGTGTCTCTTCCACCGATGCTTGCAGCAAATATTGCGGACGTTTCAGCTTGGGGCGATGCGGCACAGTGGCGCGCACGGGGATGGTTTCGGGGATGGCGTCGCCAGCGAGATGGTGCGGCGTCCACAGCGAGTCCAGCGGGCGGGCGGTGGGGTCGCCGTACAGCACCATACTTGCCCAGCCCAGCCCGATTTGCGCCGGTAGCGGCGGCACGACGGCGGTTGTCTTTTTCGCCCCGGTTGCGGACAGTTTCGCTTCCAGTCGGGCAAAGCGCAGCGCTTCCCCCAAACTGGCGGAATTGAGCAGCAGGGCGTGGTAAAAATCAATTGCCATTTGCGCCGCCAGCGTGTCGTTGATGCGCCAGAGGGGGGCAATATATGCCGCCACCCCCTGATTGATGAACGCCGTCGCCAGCCCGAATACATCGCCCTGATAGCGGCTTTGGCGGGCGGAATCCTCCATCGCGGCTTCGCAGGCGTTGGCATACACCAGCCACGGGGCGCGAGGGGCGTATTCCAGCGTGTTGTGAATTTCCTGCGCCCACAACGCGCCATCGCTGAAGAGCCACGCGCTCTGTTCCGGTTTTTCCGGGTTGAAGATGGCATGTCCCGCAAAATGAATGATGTCGTATTTCCCGCTGCGCAACAACTGCCGAAACTCCATACGGGTGATGGATTGTCGGATGCGGGTATCCCGCTCGCGTTGAAAGTCAATGGCGCTCCCCAGAATATTCTGCAATTTGGCGAACACCAGCGCCATTTGTTCCGCCTCTTCCCGCGCGCCGGGCAACTGTTGCCAACGCCGGTCGCCAGTGGTGGTGAGGTTTTCGTTCAGCAGCGGGTCGCCGATGATGAGCGCGCGCACGCCGCCACTGGGGCGCAGATGCGTCGCTCCGGCGGGTGGGCTTTCCATAAAAACCTGTCGCCCCAGCGCATACCGTTCCAGCAGCAGCCCGACGCCGTCGTGCAGCAATTCCCACGGGTAGCGCATCAGTTGGCGGGGGAGTTGCAATTGCAGGTGTGGCACGGCATTTGAATTGCTGAGCCATGCCAAATGGCGATATTCCTTATTCAAATTGTCCGCCAAATCCTGAATGATGTCCTCGCCCAGCGTGCGCCCCAGCACGTCCAGTTGCGCCATCCGGTGCGAATTGACCCAGCCGCGCTGTAAAAGATTCTGCAACCCTTCCAGCGCGGATTCAACGGTTTGCGGGTTGACGCGGCTGTGCTGTTCCAGCACAGTTGCGCCCGTCTCCGGCGATTCCAGCCGCAGGCGGTAGGTGTCCGCCGTGTCGATGGGGGCGTCGGACGCACCGGCGGTGAGCGGCTCCAGCGTGAGCGTCAGCTTCGCCGGATTTGCCAGCGCGCGGAACTGTTTGCGAAAACCGACCATCACCGATTCGGGACCGATGAGGCGGCGCAGGACATTTTCCCGCACCCCGCTGCTGGCGGTGGTCAGCAGGGAACTGGAGAGCCGCCACAACGCGCGTGGATGTTTGGCAATCAGATTAATTCCCCCCAGCAGCGCCGTCCAGTGGGTGTGCTGGCAAAAATCCAAACTCAGATAATCGCTTTCCGTCAGGCGGTCAATATTTTGGGGCAGATGGATGGAAATGCCGTTCCGCGTCGCGTCGGGGGCAGATATGCGCACCAGCCCGTCATCCTCTTTCAGCAGGGCGATGATGCGACCCGCCATATCCGCCAAATTCGTTGCCCGATGCCGCTGGCTTTTGATGATGCGGTAGTCGTTGACAATCCACTCCGGCAAACCGGGCAGATGTTCGTCCAGCGCCGCTTCCAGCGAGGCGGGGTCGGTGGTTTTGCGGGCGATGCGGCGCAATTCGCTGCGCACCGTGCCCGATGTTTTCTTCAACTTTTTGAGATACCAGCGGGGAATGGCAATCTTCACGGCGGTGGAAAGTTGGTGCTGCAAAAAAGTGAGCCACGCCGTCAAATCAATATTGGTGGGCGTGATTTTCGCCGCCGCCGGAAACCCGGGGAAGAGCGTCTCCGTCTCCTTATCCCAAATGGCGCGCCAGATGATGTCATCGCCCAGCGATTGCAGCAGCGCCATCGTCAGCGCATCAAACGCGCAGGTGACGGCATTCAGGTAGTTCAAATTCAGCGCCGACAGTTTGGCATTGGACGCCACCGCCGCGTTTGCCAGCGCGTTGGGGGAAGCGTGCGCATCGGCGGCGATGGTTTGCTGCCATTGCGCCAAAATCGCCTGCACCTCATCGGGGGTGAAGCGGTAATTCGATTGTGCGCCCATCAAAATGGTGGTGGTGTCCGCCAATTGGTTTCCGATTTCGATATATTGACTGGCGGGAGAGATGAAAAAGAGCAAATCAATGTGCGAAAAACCGGAATTGATGAGACTTCGGCTAAAAACCTGCTGGAGTTGCGGGGCTTCAATGGTTGCTTCACGGCGCGAGGTAATATCTGCAAAACCCTTCACTGCCGGAAGTTGGCACACCAGCGCCATTTGTGAAGCGTCGGTGGTTTCCAGCGCCCATTGCAAAAAATCAACCAGCATAATGGGGTCGGTTGCGGCGGTGAGGGGAACGGTACTGTGCGGCGTGGGGATGGCGTCCCGTTTTTCGGGGGGGAGAATGTAGCGTTCGGCGGTTTTTGCGCCATTTTTCTGCACCAGAATTTGCATATTCGGCAATGCGCCGAGTTGCGCAATCTTTTGAAGAGTCGCGTCGTCATCACTCAAATAAAAAAACACAACCCACTGCGGTGGTGTCGGTGTAGCCATAATTTGCCTCACGGTCGGTGAATCACATCACCCCGAAAATGTATGATGAACAGCGGTATTATAGCAAAAGATGCGCATCTGTGTCTAACCGCACGCCGAATTTTGTGCATCGAAACCGCGTTTTGCGCGCAGATATTGACCATCATCGCATTTAAAGGTACTATGGATAAAGTATTGTGGCTGTGCAGTCCGTGGGGTGCGTTTGGGTATTCCAAATCTCATAGTCAGATTCAACAAATGTAACCATATCTTTTGATATTATTTTCCGTCTATAGTGTTAAGGAACTGAAACAATGCCACATGTTGCCCGCAACACTGACATTGCAAAGGTTATTACGGCAGCTCAACGATACGAGCGCTGGGCATTAGAGGAACTTTACAACCTGTATGCCGATAAACTGTTTCGGTTCTTACTTTTCCGAGTGAAGACCCGGAAAGACGCGGAGGATTTGCTTGCCTCAACCTTCGAGCGCGTTTTGCAGCGCATGCACACGTTCAAAGGTTCATCGAAGCAATCGCTGACCGCCTGGATGTATCAGGTGGCGCGAAATCTGCTGATTGACCATTACCGCCGTCGCGGCAAAATCAATCAGGAATCATTGGGCAGCCGCCATTGGTCAATCACCGACGATACGCCGGGACCGGCGGCGCTGGCTGAAACGCTGGAAACGAATGAATCGCTGTACGATGCCATTCTGTCGTTGACCCCTACGCAGCAGCAAGTGATAATCTTGAAATTTTTTGAAGGCATGAGTAATGCTGAAGTCGGCACAATCATTGGGAAAAGTGAGGGTGCAGTGAAATCGCTGCAACATCGCGCGCTGGAATCTCTGGCGAGATTTATGCCGACCGAGGAGAAGAAATGAGTTTTGAAGCCATCTTGGATGAGTGCATCGTCGCAATGGAAGCGGGCGCATCATTGGAGGAATGTCTCCAAAAATACCCGGCATATGCCGAGGAATTGCGCCCCCTCCTTTCAATGGCTGGCGCATTATATCAGGTTCCCCCGCCACAATTGGGACCTGAAGCGTTTTTAGCAGGGCGGCAAGCCTTCCGAGACAGTATTGCCACATTCCAACCGCCGAAAAAATCTATCATTCCAATCTGGTATCGTACCGCATGGGCAACCGCGGCGATTTTTTTGTTGGCGATTACGGTTGTGCTGGGACAACGCTGGTTCTCCCCCGCCACCACGCCGACCCCCGGCAGTCTTTCGCCGGGGGGGACAGCAGAAACGGCGACGATGACCGCCTCCCCAACCCGTGAAACGCCGACGCCGACCGGCACGCATACATCCCTGCCGGTCATCGTCTCGCCTGTGGCAACCGGCACACCCACCGAAACGCCGTCCCCTGCGCCGACGGCGACCAATTCCGCTACCCACACCGCCACTGTCTCGCCGACTCCGACGCACACGGACGAGCCGACGGAAACGCCGGAGCCAACCGAAACCCCGACGCCGGTGATGTCCCCGACGGAAACCCCGACGCCGGCGGAAACGCCCGCCGCCACCGAAACGCCGGAAGCGGAGGAAACCGAAACGCCGGAGCCGGAGGAATCGGAGACGCCGGAAGCGGGAGAGACCGAAACCCCGGACGCAAAGGAGACGTTGCTCCCCGATTTGCCGCTGGTGACAATCACCCCCTCCGCAACCCTCACCGCAACCGGCACACCAACCCCCACTGACGTCCCGACCGCCTCGCCGACCATTACCCCCACCGCCACGGAAATGCTGACGCCCACGCCCGGCGCAACCCCCTCGGAGACGCCGGAGCCGACCGAAACTCCCGATGACCCGACCGAAGAACCGGACGACGGGACAGCGGCAAGCAAGTTGTTCGCCATCTGAGAGCACAATCCGAACCGAATAAAAATATGCAAAAACCGCCCGTAGACGCCTCCGGAGCGGTTTTTCTGTTTGCAGAATCCATCTTTTTTCTAATGATAGTTTAATATTTTGATAACGAAAATCTAACAGTTTCGCCCTATATTAATGGCGTAAATTAAATCAAATCAGTTACTTTACCAAAAGTAAG
>JAJRSQ010000003.1 GCA_024278725.1 Chloroflexota bacterium | reverse complement strand
ATCTTCACCACTGCCCGCCCCAGAGACAATGCTTCCGGTTCCCTCTCCGAGACATTGATGAAAAATTACCCGCTTTTGAAAAAGCCGTATTCGCCGGTGGTACTCACCGAGACTATTCGCAAAATGCTGGAATAGCCCTGCAAATCAACCGGCGATTCGGCGCGCCCCCGCCATATCCGGCACGGCGACATTCACCGCGCTTTCCAGCCCCGCCGCCGAAAACGCGGCGCGCATTGCTTCCCCCACCCGTTCCCCCGCCGGGCGCGAGTCGCACACGGCAAACACGGTCGGTCCCGCCCCGCTGATGGAACATCCGAATGCCCCCTGCCCCAACGCCGCCGATTTCACGGTTGAAAACGCGGGAATGAGCGCCGCGCGTGCCGGCTCCACAATCGCATCCACCACAGCTTTCCCGAATTCAATGGCGTCGTCGCGGAAACATGCGGCAATCATCGCCGCCAAATGCCCATTATTGATGATCATATCGCACAGCGGAACCGATTGCGGCACAACCGAGCGCGCTTTCGCGGTGGGGAGTTCAAATCTTGGGGTGACCAAAACAATCACCAGTTTTTTGGGGATGGGAATTGTTTGCAGTTGCAGCGGGCGATACCCTTTGATGAGCACCATCCCGCCCAACAGCGCGGGGGCGACATTGTCGGCGTGGTATCCGCTCACCGAGGCTTCCGCCGCCAGACAAGCGGGCATCAGCGCGGATTTGTCTTCAAATTGATGGAGTATCGCCACTGCCCATGCGGCGGCGGCTGCGCTGGCGGCACTGCTCCCCAACCCACTGCCGAGGGGCATATTTTTGTGCAAGCGCAACGCCACGCCGCCTTGCGCACCGATGATGCGCAAGGCTTCGGCGGCGGCGACACCGGCGGTATTTTTGGCGGGGTCGTGCGTCAATCGCCCGTCGTCGCCGGTGATTTCTTCAATCACCACCCCCGGCGCATCGGTGCGGCGAGCTTCCACCACATCGCCGGGACCGGTCACCGCCAGCCCCAGCACATCAAACCCCGGTCCTAAATTCGCCACGGTGGCGGGGGCGAATACGCGCACACTGTCCATATTGTTCCCTTCATTGTTGAAAAAATATCAGCGCAGATCGTCGAGCATGCCCTGCGCCAGCATCAATTCCGCGTTCAACACCGATGCCCCCGCCGCGCCGCGCACGGTATTGTGCGACAGCAGCACGAATTTGTAATCGAGGACATTGCATTTTCGCAACCGCCCCACCGTGACCGCCATCCCGTTCCCCGCGTCGCGGTCGAGCCGGGTTTGCGGGCGATTTTCTTCCGTGCGGACGATAATCGGCGGGGTGGGGGCACTGGGCAGCCCCAATTGTTGCGGCAACGGCTGCCATGCTTCCCACAGCGCCACAATTTCCGCCGCTTCGGCGGGGGGATGGTGGAACGCCACCGACACCGTTTCCATATGCCCGTCGAGGGTGGAAACGCGGTTGCAGTGTGCGCTGAGTGCAAATTCGGCGGGGGTGAAGCGGTCGGCTTCAAATGCGCCGAGCATCTTCTTCGATTCGACGACCATTTTTTCCTCTTCCCCACCGATGAACGGAATCACGTTGTCCAGCGCCGCCAGCGACGGCACGCCGCTGTATCCCGCGCCGGAAAGGGCTTGCATGGTGTGCACAATGACCGATTTCACGCCGAATTTTCGGTGCAACGGCGCGAGGGCAATCACCAGCGGCATGGTGGAACAATTGGAGTTGGTGACGATGAAGCCGGTATCCCAGCCGCGATTTTTGCGCTGAACGGGCAAGATGCCCAGATGGTCGGGGTTCACCTCCGCCGTCACCAGCGGCACATCGGCATCATAGCGATGCACTTTCACGTTGCTCATCACGCCGTACCCGGCGGCGGCGAAGGCTTCTTCCACCGGCTGGGCAATGCTGCCCGGAATGGCGGAAAAGACGAGCCGGCAATCGAGGGTGGTGTCAATGGGTTGGATGACCATCTCGGCGACGTTGGCGGGAATATCCGCCGAAAGAAACCAGTTGCACGCCTCGCGGTACGTTTTCCCCACCGACCGTTCCGAGGCGGCGACGGTGGTCAATTCAAACCACGGATGTTCGGCGAGCAGTTGCACGAATCGCTGCCCCACCGAGCCGGTTGCACCCAAAACACCTACTTTTATTTTACGGTCATTGGTCATTGGTCAAAAATCCTTTTTGCTGTATTTGTTGAAACTATCTCTTTCCCTGTCTCTTTCTCTCTTCTCACGGTCGCCATGCGGGCGTTTGTTCATCCATATCCGCGGTGTTGGTCATATTGATGGCGGAACGCCCGCCGGCATCGGTCAGATAGATGTCCCAGTTGCCGTCGCGGTTGCTGTAAAAAAGCAATTGCTGCCCGCCCGGCGCCCACACCGGACCGTGGTCGTTGGCATACGGGTTTTGGCTGATGTTGCGCGGATTGCCCCCCGCGGCGGTCATCACATACACTTCCACATCGCCATCGACATTGGTTTCAAAGGCGATTAATTTCCCGTCGGGTGACCATACCGGCGCGAGGTCGTTCACGTCGTTGACGGTCAGACGGCGCAGCGCCGTGCCATCCGCCCGCATGGTGTAAATTTCCCAATTGCCATCCCGTTTCGATGAAAATACCAGCGATCCGCCATCGGGCGACCAGACCGGCGAAATATTGCTCCCGCCGTCGGTCAGTTGGGTGAGGTTTTGCCCGTCGGCATCAATCGTGAAAATCTCCCAGCCCCCGGTGCGGTTCGATGAAAACGCGATGCGCGCGCCATCGGGCGACCACGCGGGCGTCCAGTCGTCGGCGGGGTTGTTGGTGATATTCTGCGCGTCCTGCCCGTGAATATCCATCACATACACCTCGCGGTTGCCGTCGCGTTGGCTCACAAACGCCAACTGCCGCCCGTTGGGCGACCACACCGGCGAAGTATCATCGCCCGTGCCGTCTGAAATGGAGTGCGGATTGCTGCCGTCGGTGTTCATCACAAAAATTTGCCACAACCCGCCCTGTTTGCGCGCCATATAGGCGATGGATGGCAGAGATTTCGCCACCACAATCGGCGCGGTGGGCGTCGGGGTGAGGGTCGGTTCGGGGATGGGGGTTTGGGTGGGCGCGGCTTTCGTCTCCACCGCAAACGATACCGGCGCGGCGGTTCCGGTGGCGATGCCGTCCGGCGGCGCGACGGGTGTGGGCTGCAATCGCTCCGACAGCATGATGCCGCCCAGCGCCAGCGCGGCGACAATTGCCACCACGCTCAGCCCCATCAACAGTTTGGGCATCGGGGCGCGTTGTTTTTCGGGGATGGTCTCCCCGTCCGCAGTGGCTTCTTCTGTTTCCTGCACGGCAACCGGTTGCGGACGGTTGGCGGGTTCGAGCCAGTTCACTTCCGCCAGAATATCATCCAGCGCGTAATGGTGCGCAGTCCAATGGCGGAACAAATCGACCGCGAAGCGATAACTGAGCGCGCCCATT
>JAJRSQ010000348.1 GCA_024278725.1 Chloroflexota bacterium | reverse complement strand
TCGGAGCGGGTGTATCGGTGGGGACGGGGGTCGCCGTCACCACGATTTTGGTGGCAACTCGCGTATTGGTCGCGGTGGCAGAGGGTGCGGCGGCATTCTGGTCGGCAGTGGAAGCGACAAAGGTCGCGGTCACAACGGGCGCGCCGGCAGAAGACCGCGATTCATTTTTGAAAATGATACCGCGCACCAAAAGGACTGCCAGCAGCATTATAATCACCAGCACTAACAGCACCGAGAGGATAATCACGCCGGGTTTGTTTTTCCACGTGTTCCGAATATTATCCATCGTCAAAACTCCCGTTTCTCTAACATAGTGTGCATGTAGTATATCACAGGTTATGTAAATTCCGCAACCTGCAATAGTCCAAAGGTCACGGCTGTTGCAAAGTAAATTTTAAGGTTGCTATTTTTCATGATTTCACGCCGCAGGGGCGATTTGCGAGCCGCTCTTACGCATTTTCTTCCGGTTTTAACGAAAATCGGTGGCGTTGTAGGGGCACGCTGCAGCGTGCCCCTACATTTCCTGCGCAAAGTGTTGTTTGTCAAGCGACTTTGCAACAGCCCTGGTCCAAAGGTACGGCGGTTACGGCTCCGGTTCGAGCGTGAACGCCAGCGGATAGCCGTAATCCCGCGCGGCGGACTGGGCAGCGTACACCCGCCGATGCGCTTCTTCATACGGCAAGACGGCAACCAGCGCCTGCCCGTTGTTGTGCGCCACCAACATTATATCCACCGCTCGGTCTGTGGTCAGCTCGAAGAATGTCACCAGCGCCGCAATCACAAAATCCATCGGGGTGACATCATCATTGTGGATGATGACCCGGAAGGGACGTTCAAGTTCCGCGTCATCCATCACTTTGAAATCCAAATCAATGATGGGGGGCGCAGTGGTCGGGTCGGATTGGGCAAAAATGTGTGGATTCACTGAACCTCCGTCAAAACAGGTGAAATTCATCCGGGCGAATGTGCCGCGCGCTGTGCATCAGCACAGCGTTCATCACGGCGATTGCCATCCGCGATTCCAGCGTCACCCCGGCGCGCACGCCGACACAGGGGTCGTGCCGTCCTTTTTCAAGCCGAAAATCAATCTCGTCCAGATTTTTCTGCACCGATTGCTGCGCCCGGCTGATGGTGGACGTGGGTTTGAAACTCACCCGAAAAACGAGGGGCGCGCCGGTCGAAATGCCGCCGATTAATCCCCCGTGGCTATTGCGCCGGTAGCCCGTGCGCCGGATGGGGTCGTTATTTTCGCTCCCTCGCCGCGTTGCCACCGCCGCGCCGTCGCCGATTTCCACCGACTGCACGGCGTGCAATCCGCCCAGCATCCCCATTAGTTGCACCTTCAGGCTGTGATAGAGGGGGTCGCCCAGCAACGGCGGCACATTGACCGCCACCACTTCCACCATCGCCCCGACAGAATCCCCCGCGAGCCGCACGTCTTTGATGTGCGCGGCGGCGCGGTCGGCAAATTCTGCATCCAGCGCGTAAATTTCCGCCGCCGAAAGTTGCCGGGTCAGGCGGTCAATTTCATTTTGGGGGATGGGCTGTCCTTCAAATTGATGGCGCAGCGTTTCCACCGTGTCGCGCAAGGTGTGCGCGGCGGCAATTTCCCCAACCTGCACGATAGAAGAGAGGAACGCCGTGCCGAACTGCGCCGCCAGCACGGTGCGGGCGATGCTGCCGCCAATCACATCGGAGATGGTGGAGCGGTAGCTGGAGCGTCCGCCGCCACGAACATCCACGAAGCCGCGCGACTGGTGGTATTTCACCAAATCGGTGTGACCGGGGCGTACCGCGCCCGCTTCGCCCCGAAACTGGTTGTAATGGCGTGATTTTTTGGCGGCAGACAGCACCAGCGCCGCGATGGGTTCGCCGGTGGTGAAGCCTTCGCCGTAGGTAGCGGCGCGGGTCGATTGCCCGTCGGGGGCTTCAATGCTGATTTCCGCGCCGGAGAGGAGCGTGTCGTGGTCGTCGGTGTAAATGCCCGATAAAAAAACAACCCGGTCGCTTTCGTGACGGGGTGTGCCATGTTTACTGCTTCCGGGGCGACGGCGGTTCAGATATGCCTGCACCGTTGCGGCGGATATTCGCTGTCCAGGGGGACAGCCGAAGACAATGGTGGTGATGCCGGGACCGTGCGATTCGCCCGCGCCTGCCACGGCGAACAGGGGTCCCCCAAAAATTTCCACAGACACCTCCGTATTTTTCTGATGAAGCTACTGCTTTTCAGCGTACCGGTGCAAAATATCAATCAGGCTCATCGTGCTGAAAGGTTTGGTGATATAATCGGCGGCGCCCATCTCTTTGGCGCGGTAGGCGTCGCCGGTCTGCCCCATTGCGGTGAGCATGATGACCGGAATGTCGCACAGGTCGGGGTCGGCTTTGATGGCTTCCAGAATCTCGAAGCCGTTCATATCGGGCATTGCCACATCACAGGTCACCACGTGCGGGCGATGGTTGCTGTTGCGCAAAAGCGCCAACGCCTGCTTGCCAGACCCCGCGCCGACCACTTCAAACCCGCGCCCGACGAGCATCCGGTCAATCAAGCGCCGGATGTGTATTTCGTCATCAATGACCATTACCCGAATTAATTCGTCCACAATACGCCCCACCCATTTAAGCGACGTGCGCACCCTGCTGACGATGTGCGTCCAGTGCATCCTGCACAGATGCATAAATTTTGAAAACTCTGTCCATCATCGTCAATGCAAATACCATTTGAGCGTGTTTGTTCAACCCGGCTAAAACAATATCTTTCTGCTGCTCGCGCGCCACCCGCAACCCTGAGACCAGCGCGGAAAGTCCGCTGCTGTCGATGAGGGGCACGTGCTGCAAATCCACCACCACGATGCTGCGGGTGTCGTCCACGGCGTTTTTCAGCGCGTCGCGCACCGTCTCTTTGCTGGCAATGTCAATCCGCCCATCGAAGGAAATTTCAACGATGGCGTCGTTGTCCAGTGATTTGGTTGTGATATCCATAATTGCTTAGCTATTTTGCGCGTCGGAGACGGAATTGAAAATTTTGAAAACCCGGTCGAACATCGTCAGCTCAAACAGCAGTTTTGCCTGCGATTGGGGCGCAGCCAGCCGTAAATTTTCCGCATCGCCCCCAAAGGTTTTCAGCCCGGAAACCAATGCCGCCAAGCCACTACTATCAATGAACGGCACACCGGACAAATCGATAATCACCCGTTCCGCACCTTTGTCCGCCAAATCCCGAAAGGTTTGTTTGGCGTCTTCAGCAGTGCGGGCGTTCAGCGCACCATTTAATTTTACCAAATAAAAGTTTGCGCCCAGGCTATTATAAGAAATTTCCATGATTTAAAAGCTAGCCTCCTTTTGCCTCGGATGATATCCCGTTGATTTCACCGTGAAAAAATAAATTCAATCCCAATTGATACGTGCCTATTATACACATTCTTTTCAATTTCACCAGAACCGCTTATCGGGGTAGATATTTTATGAGCCGCCAATGGTTCCCCTGCGGCGTGCGCGCGCGGTACTCCGCCACGTCCATAATCTGGCGCACAATATGCAAGCCGTACCCCCCTTCCGAAGGATCCATCGGGTCGGAGATGGGGGGCGGCACGGCATTGGGATTGAAGCTCTGCCCCTGGTCAAAAACATCAACCTGAATGCCGGTGGTCGCCAAAGTAATTTTCCCGGTGATGGTTCCCGCTTCGCCCGCGTATGAATGTTCAATCATATTGGTGCAAATTTCCGACACCGCCAACTCCACCAGATAAATGAAATCATCGCCCGGCGGTCCCGGGGGGAGATTTTCCAGCATCCGGCAGGCGCTGGTCACCCGTGCCGAAATATCGTTCAGGTATGCGGTGTCCGCCTGATATTCAAAGGGGATAACCTCGCAGACCTGCCAATCAGAGCAGATTTCCACGCCGTTGGTTTGCCCGGTGAATTTAATTGCCACCAGCGTGATGTCGTCGAATGCCGTTTCGGTTTGCTGGAAATCCGATAAGTGGTTCAGGATAATCTGTTTCAGAATCACCGGCGATTTATCGGCGTGCTGGTGGATGAGTTGCTGCACCCGTTGCAGCCCGAAACGGTCTCCCTGCGGATTTTGCGCCTCGGTGATGCCGTCGCTGTACAGCACCAGCGTGTCGCCGGGGGAAAGATGGACGTATTGCGTGGGGCGGAACTCTTCACGGTCAATGCCGATGGGGAGGGTGGTCGCCTTCAGCAGGCGGGAGGTGCGCGATTGCGCGTGATAGATGATGCCCGGTGTGTGTCCCGCGTTGGCATACGCCAGCACACTGTTTTTCACGTCCAGCGTCGCCACAAATGCGGTGACGAACAATTCCGCCTGCGACAAATCCGGCGCCAGAATTTCGTTCACCCGTTTGATGACGATATGCGGTTCCTGACTGTGAAACGCTTCGACCCGCAGCATCGTCCGCACCATTGAGGTGAACATTGCCGCCGGAATACCTTTGCCCGCCACATCCCCCACGGCGATGGTCAGATGCGCGTCGTCAATTGCCAGAAAATCGTAAAAATCGCCCCCGACTTCGTAAGCGGGGGTGCTGTTCACGGCAATGGAGACCCCTTCGAACTGCGGAATATCTTTGGGGAGCAAACTTTCCTGAATTTCCGCCGCGATTTCCAATTCGCGCCCGACCCGTTCCTGCATAATTAATTCTTGCTGGAGGGAAAAATTATCAATAATTGCGCCCAGTTGTTCGGCAATGGCGGTAATCAGCTTCATATCACCGGCGGAGAAAATGTTGACCTGCTTGTTTATCAGCCCCAGGGTGGCGGTGGTTTTGCTGGCAGTGGTGATGAATGTTCCGGCGAAGGTGCGCAGAGACGTGGGCGCATCGCGCCAGATTTTACGCATCGTCTTCGCGTCGTTGATGAGAATGAGCCGCTCGGATTGGATGAGGTGGTCTAAAAATGATTGCGGACACTGCAATTCGGGCGGCAATGCCTTCCCGGAGGTCACGCATTCCGCCAAATCATCGTGTTTCAAAATAATGAACGCGGTATCAACTTTTACCACGCGGACAATTTCATACAGGATGGAGTCGAGCGCGTCGCGCAGGTCGGCTTTTTCCGCCATGGTTTGGGTGATGCGATACACCAAATCGAGTTGATTCCAGGCGGCAATCAACTCGTCGGTCATGTTTTGCAAAGCGATTTCATTTTCCAAATCCGCGCCGAAACGCGCCGCCGCCCATTTGAGCAACGGGGAAAATGCCGATTCGCCGGTGGTGGCGTAAATATACGCGACCACATCGCCCTGCACCAAACACGGCGCCAGCAATACCGAATCGTCATCAGTCGTCAATTCACCGGACGGCAACCGGCGCACGTTGGGCGGCGTGTCGCTCCCGACGCCATTTTGCCCCATCAGCACTGTTCCATCGGGGGAAAGGAGTTGCAATTCGCCGCCGCCGGTTTCGTGCCATTGTGTCGCCAGCGTGGTGAACATGGCTGGATTTGTTTTCAGGATTTGCGCGAGTTTCTGCTGCATCAGATACCTTAAACTGCTGATAATTCTTCGAGTGCGCCGACATCTAAAATTTTGATGTGTTTGCGCCCGGTCTCAATGATACCCGCTGATTTGAATTCGTTCAAAGTTTGGGTCACCGTTTCGCGGTACACCCCTACCCTGTCGGCGAAATCCTGATGGGTGTACCCGCGAATATCGCCGCCAGATGGCGCGCCGAGTTCCAGCAACAGCGCCGCCAGCCGCGCCGACAAACTTTTGAATGCCAGCGCCTCCAGTTGCTTTTCGGCGCGATGCACCCGCGAGGAGAGGAGTTGCATCATCCGCAACCCGACCTGCGGCTTGTCCATCACCAGCCGTTCCACATCGAAACGGCTCATCACGCACAGCACGCAATCTTCGGTGGCTTCGGCGAAAGTATCGTGCATTTCCTGCCCCAAAAGCGCCATTTCGCCGAAAACCGTCCCGGCTTCGGCGGTGTCCACCACCAGCTTTTTTCCGTCCGGGGAAATTTTGTAAAATTGCACCCGCCCTTTTTTCAGGATGAACAACACTTCGGTGGCATCTTCCGGGCGGAAAAAAACTTTTCCGGCGCGGCAGGTGCTCATCGTCAGCGCGGTGTCCATTTTTTGGATTTCCGGCTGGGATAAATCCTGAAAAATATCAATGGTTGTCAAATAGGCTATTTTCCGGGCATCGGATGGCATCGACATCCCTCCTTGATAGCGAAATTGTATCGTGAATGGGCAAAAACCACAAATAAAAAAACCGCCCGATGAAAGGGCGGGGGTTGGCGATTGGTTGGCGGCGATTGGAGATTGGCGCGCAATGACCAATCTCCAATCAACCAATAACCAAATTAACTGCGCAATTTTGCGCCGAGTTGTTTTTCCAGCGCCTGAACGATACGCTTTTGCTGCTTGGCGACCACTTTGTCGTTCAGGGTTTTGTCGGGCGATTGGAACCACAGGTTGTACGCCATGCTCTTTTTGCCCGCGCCGATTTGCTCGCCGCGATAGATGTCGAAGAGGCGCACATCTGCCAGCAGGAAGCCGCCCGTTTTGCGGATGACCGCTTCCAGTTCGGCGGCGGGGACGGCTTCGTCCACCACCACGGCGATGTCCTGCTGCACGGCGGGGAAACGCGGGACGGGCGCGACGCGATACGAGTCGCTGGCGCGGGCAATCAGCGCGTCCACGTCCACATCCGCCGCCAGCACCGTCATATCGTCCGGCAGTTCGTATGCCGCCACCACCTGCGGATGAAGCTGCCCCATCACGGCGACGGCTTCGCCTGCGACGTGAATTTCCGCCACCCGACCGGGGTAGAAGGCGGGATGTTCGGCGGGTTGGAACCGAACATCGGTCACGTGCAATCCCGCCAGCACTGATTCCAGCACGCCTTTTAAATCGAAGAAGTCCATCGGTGCGGCGTCGCCATCCTGCCAACTATGCGGCGCACGCGCACCCGCCAGCACCATCGCCAAACGGGTTTGTTCCCGCGGCAACAGGGCATCATCCTGCGGCAAAAAGACGGCGGAAACTTCAAACAGGGCAATTTCATCGGTGAAGCGGCTGTTGGCGGCGGCGATTTCCAGCACGCTGTTGAGCAGACTGCGGCGCATCACCCGCCGCTCGGCGGTGGAAGGGTTCACCAGCGCGACATACCGGCTGTCGTCCAACGGCGGCTGTTCCGGCGTGAGCCGCGCCTCCGCTTCGGGGGTGGTCAGGCGATAGGTGATGATTTCCTGCATGCCGACATCCACCAGCAGGTCTTTCAGCTTTTCCTCCCAATCGAGTTTGGGATTATTGCGCTGCGGGGGGAGCGCATCGGTCAATTCGCTGTGCGGGATTTTATCGTACCCGTACATGCGCACAATTTCTTCCACCAAATCCGCCCGCCCGATGACGGGGTCGGCGCTGATGTCCATCCGGTGGTCGGGGACGGTGACGCGCAGGCGGTCATCGCCGAGGGGTTCGCAGGTGAATTCCAGCCCGTCCAGATACCGTTGAATGGTGTCGCGGCTGAGTTCAATCCCCAGCAGACGGGCGACATCGGCGGTGGAAAGTTCCAGCGTGATTTTTTCCGGCGGCAGGGGATAATTGTCCACCATATCGGCGGAGATGACGCCGCCGGCGAGTTCGTGAATCAGTTTCGCCGCCCGCAGTGCGCCGAGCATGGATAGCGAGGGGTGAACGCCCCGGCTGAAACGGTAGCCCGCTTCGGAATGGAGTTTGAGCGCGGTGGCGGTTTGGCGGATATTGATGAAATTCCACGCCGCCGCTTCGATGAGGATATTTTTGCTGGTCGGCTGGACTTCGCTTTCCAACCCGCCCATAATCCCGGCAATGCTGAGCGCGGATTTCGGGTCAGTGACCATCACCGCGGACGGGGGCATTTCGCGCACTTCGTCATCCAGCGTGCGCAATTTTTCGCCCGGCTTCGCCAAACGGGTGATGATGTGCACCGTGCCATCGTCGCTATATTCGGCGGCACGGGCTTGGAGCACGTCCCAATCGAAGGCGTGGTTGGGTTGCCCAACCTCCAGCATCACATAATTGCTCACATCCACCATATTGTTGATGGGGCGCATGCCCGCCAATCGCAACCGCAACTGCATCCAGTAGGGGGAAGGTTTGATTTCAATGCCTTCAACCAGCACGCCGATGAAACGGGGGTTCAACACCGGGTCGGTCGTCTCGATGCGGAGACGGTCGGCGAGGGATTTGCCGGTGGGTTCGATGGTGTAGTCGGGATAGCGGACTTTTTGCCCGGTCAGCGCGGCGATTTCGCGCGCCACCCCGATGATGGATGTGGTGCGGGCGATGTTCGGCAGCACGTCAAATTCCAGCACCGCGTCGCCGAGCACGTCCACCAGCGGCGTGCCGGGGGCGGCGTCCACAGCTTCCATCAGCATAATCCCTTCGTGCTCTTCGCTGATGCCGAGTTCCTTCTCCGAGCAGAGCATATGGCGGTTCATAATACCGCGAATGGCGCGCCCTTTGAGCTTCATCTTTTTGCCCGGCACTTTGGCGTGCCCGTCGTACACGGTCGCCCCCTCCATCACGAAGGGAGATTTCAGCCCCAGCGCGGAAATATCGCCCTGCCCGATGTAGGGGAAGAGGTTCGGCGCGCCGGTGACGACCGTTTCGGGTTCATCCGCGCCGATGTCCACCGTTGCCAGCACGAGTTTATCGGCATTGGGGTGCTGCTCCACGCGCAGGACGTGCCCCAGCACCAGCTTTTCGCGGTCCCACGGCAGGTCTGCTTCGGGCAAGCCGATGTAATCGATGTGGGTCACTTCCATTCCCGCCATGGTCATCAACTCCGCCAGTTCGGGGATGGATAGTTTTATATCAACAAAATCTTTCAGCCAAGATACGGGTACTTTCATATCAAACTCCGTCGTTAGTTTTGAGTTTTCCGGTTTCAGTTTTTGGTCATCAGCAATCAGCTTCAAGCTCACCGAAAACCGATAACTTCAGACTGAAAACCATCCTAAAATTGCCGCAAAAACCGCAAATCATTGCCCCAGAAATAGCGGATGTCTTCAATACTGTGTTTGAGCATGGTGATGCGTTCCGGTCCCATGCCAAACGCGAAGCCCGAAAATTCTTCGGGGTCGTAGCCGCCGTTGCGAAGCACGGTGGGATGCACCATCCCGCAACCCAGAATTTCGAGCCAGCCGGTCTGTTTGCAAGTTTTGCAGCCTTTGCCGTTGCAAATGATGCACGCCACATCCATCTCCGCGGACGGTTCGGTGAAGGGGAAATAGCTGGCGCGGAAGCGGGTCGGTCTGCCCGCGCCAAACAATCGCTGGGCAAAGCTGGTGAGCGTGCCCTTCAGGTCGGTCATGCGGATATTGCGCCCTACTGCCAGCCCTTCCACCTGATGAAACTGAATTTCACTCCGGGCGGTAATTTGCTCGTGCCGGTAGCACATCCCCGGCAAAATAATGCGGATGGGTTCGGGGGCGTATTCGTGCATGGCGTGAATTTGCCCCGGCGAAGTGTGGGTGCGCAGCAGCACGCCCTCGGTGGTGGTGTAAAAAGTGTCCTGCATTTCGCGGGCGGGGTGGTGTGGCGGGATGTTCAGCAGTTGGAAGTTGTATTCATCCGATTCCACATCGCGGGCGCGGTAAACCTGAAAGCCCATTTCCGCCCAGATTTGGTAAATGCGACGCAAGACCTGCGTGCTGGGGTGCAGATGTCCCCGGCGCACCGGGCGACCCGGCAACGTCACGTCGAGCGCGTTTTCGGCGAAGGCTTTTTCCATTTCCTGCGCCTTGATTTCGGCGGCGCGGGTGTCGTATGCCGCCGCCAGTTCGCGTTTAATTTCGTTGGCACGCTTGCCGAATGCGGGACGCTCTTCGCGCGGAAGTTCGCCCACGCGGCGCAACATCAGGGTAATTTCGCCCTTTTTGCCGAGATATTGGATGTGCCAACCGGTCAAAGCTTTGCTGTCGGACAAGTTTTTCAGTTCCGCCAGCGCCGTCTGCGCCAGTTGTTCAAGTTGATTGAGCATAATGCCTCCGTTCAAAGTTTCAGGTTCAAAGTTTTCGGGTAAAGGGTTGCAAGTCTCACCTTCGCACTTGCACACCTGCTCACTTTCTTTCCCTGCCCCCTGCTGCATGTTCCTTGCTTCTTTCACGCCCATCTGTTATACTTATGACAACTTATTATGCAAATCCGAGGTGGAGCGATGGCATCACTTTTACAGCAAGGCATAGCCGCATTCAAAAATGGTGATACGGATTCTGCCCGCGCATTGTTTGAGCAGGTGCTGCAAGCCGACGACGAAAACGATCGCGCTTGGGTCTGGCTGAGTCGGGTGGCGCACACCCCCGCCGAGCAGAAAAAGCTGCTGGAACGCGCGTTGCGCCTCAACCCCAATAACGCCGATGCCCGCGCCGCGCTGGCGGAATTCGCCGCGGCGACGGTGGAACAGCCCGTCCCGCCCGCCGCCGAATCGCCGTCGCGGGGATTGCTGAAGCAGTCCCGCAAACCGTTCCCCATTGATGAAACCGATGCGCCGCCGCCGGATGCGCATGTGGAAACGCCGCCCGATGACGCCCTTTCGGCGTTGCGAAACGCGAGCGTCCCCGCCGATGCACCACCGTCAACCCGCCGGACATCGGCATCGCTGCTGCCGCTCATCCTGATTGGCGCGCTGGGCGTCACCGCCATCGGCGGGTTGTTGATGCTCATTTTGGTGCTGGCGCTGACCTGATGTGCAATAAAAAAACCCGCCCCGCGCAGGGGCGAGCCATTGCTCGCGGTACCACCCTGATTCACCGCCCGCACACGGACGGCAATCTCTGCCCCAACCTCTGATTGGGCGCTCCGATAACGGCGAGCCAGCCGGGTTCAACTACGCACGGTTTCCCGCTTCACCGAACCACTCCGGAGGGAACTTCAACCGGCTTCCCCTCAGCGATGCTTGCAGTCCGTGACATCGCCTCCCTGACAGGTTTCACCCGTTTACTTTCCTCTATCATCGTGTTTCTTATTGCCTGAATTATACCGCATTCCCGAACAATTGAAAAATCGAAGTGTCGCAATCACATTTGCCAGCACGATGCGTCCGCGCGTTGCCAATCCGCGCGTATGGCGGGCGGCAAAACATCGTCCGTGCCCGCCAGCAATGCCCCCTCTTCGATGATGGGGTAGATGTCGCCATAAGTTTTGGTGGCTTCATTGCTCACCCGGCGATAGACGTGCTGCGGGAGGATGTCTTCGGGGGAATCCAGCCCGGCGATGGCAACCAATTCCAACAAATTGCGAATCATCTCGGCGTGATAGTGCGCCACCCGCTCGGCTTTTTGAGGCACGTCCAACGCCTTGAAATAGATGGGGTTCTGGGTGGCAATCCCGGTGGGGCACGTATTTGAGTCACATCGTCTAGCCTGAATACAGCCCAATGCGAACATCATCGCGCGGGCGACATTAATCGTGTCCGCCCCCAACGCCAGCACCCGAAACATATGAAACGCCGATAAAATTTTCCCCGACGCGATGAGCCGAATATCCTTCCGCAACCCCACGCCGCGCAAAGCATTATGCACCAAAATCAGCCCGTCCTTCAAAGGCGTCCCCACCGAGTTGGTGAACTCTATCGGCGCGGCGCCGGTGCCGCCCTCCCCGCCGTCAATGGTGATGAAATCGGGCGTGATGCCGGTTTTCAGCATTGCTTTGCAAATGGCGAAAAACTCGGCGGGATAACCGATGCACAGTTTGAAACCCACCGGCTTGCCGCCCGAAAGTTCCCGCAACTGCGCCACAAATTCCAACAGCCCAATCGGCGTGGAAAACATGCTGTGCGATGG
>JAJRSQ010000347.1 GCA_024278725.1 Chloroflexota bacterium | reverse complement strand
CTGCTGTCGTTTGCCCGCGCGCAGGGGGCAACATATCTGGTCACATTTCCAAGCTGGTATCCTCATATGACCACTTTGGTGACAGAAGTGTACCGCACAAATTCGGTATGGGCGCAAACGCGCCGGCACGACAATATGACGGTGTTTGAAATTACCAATGAGTAATGAGAAATTATCAGGCATGAATTGCTAATTGCTAATTGTTAATTTCTTGTGGTATACTACTTTTGTACTAGGAGTAACCAATATGCCCATCACTGATGCAGACGTGCAAAAATTCATCGCCGAAGCCGTCGAATTGCTGGCGCAAAGCCAACATGCACTGGCAACCCTTGTCGAAAAATACGCGGCGCTCACCCCGTCCGAGGCGTCACCCGCGCCGCCGATGCCGGATGACGTGCGTCGTGTGGTGCAACAAGCGGACGCCCTGAACCGGCACACAACCCTTTTGCAGGCGCAATTACGCGGCGAAACGCCCACTGTATCGCCGGACGCGCCTGTCTCCGGGGTGCAATTGTTGCAGTGGCAGGAAGAAGAACGCGCCAAAACTGCCAAACGGCTGGAAGATACCGACGGGCAATTGCTCGCCAATGCCATCTTCGAGCTGGCAGCCGTCAAAAACCTCATTATGGATAACAGCGATATGGATGTGGTGATGGCGGGCATCGACGCGCTCCAGCAGGAACTGGAAGACGGGCTGGCGAACTTGCGGTTTCTGGTCGCCGATTTGGAGCCGGGAACCGTGCTGGGCAACTTCGGATTGGTCGCCGGGCTGCGCCGCTATCTGACAAAATTTCAGGAACAGGTCGGACTGCCGGCGCAATTGGAAGTGCGGACACTGGTGGAACCCCTGCCCTACATCATTGAGACTGCCATTTTCCGCGTGTTGCAAGAAATTCTGCACAACATCGCCGAACACGCCAACGCCTCAGCCGTGACGGTGGTAGTGGAAGAAAATGACGGCAAATTGCAGTTCACCGTGACAGACGACGGTATCGGCATCGCGGAAAATCTTTCCAACCACCCGCGCCGCCAACTGGGGTTGGTCAGTATCACCGAAATTGCCCGATTGTTGCATGGCTCCATCCAAATTAAAAGCGCCAAAAATGCGGGTACAGCCGTGATTCTTTCGTTGCCGTATCCAAAATTTTAAATTGTTTTTGGGGATTGGCTGACTGCGCTGCCCGGCGACAGTTCATCACATTATCGCCCCGCTTCAACCGCCATTTCAAAGGGAGGCTGTGAACTTATGACAACCAGCATCATGCTCGTAGATGATCATCCACTGTTCCGACAGGGGTTGCGCCGTGTGCTTGAGGCACAAGAAGACCTGGACGTCATTATGGAGGTTGCCGACGGCGAGGAAGCGCTCCGGCTGGCAAAACAACTCAACCCCGATGTGATATTGCTGGACATTAATTTGCCGCACCTGAACGGTTTGCAGATTACCCGCGAGCTCAAACAAACCCACCCGAATATTGCCGTAATTATGCTCACCGCGTATCATGACGATGAGCAGATTTTTCACGCCATCCGCGCGGGCGCTGCCGCATACTTCCCCAAAGATGTCACCCCGCGCCGGTTGGTGGATGCCATTCGGCAGGTGAGCATGGGCAATTACGTGATTGATGACGCCGTGCTCGACCAGCCGGAAGCAGCGAGCTGGATTTTGCAGCAGTTTGACCACGTCGCCTATGTGGACGGCGAGCCGAACCAGTTATTTGCGCCCCTTTCACCGCGCGAGATGGAAATTCTGCAGCACATCGCCAAAGGGGAAAGCAACAAAGAAGTCGCCTATGCGTTGGGCATCAGCCGCCAAACCGTCAAAAACCATATGACCAGCATTCTGCGGAAGCTGGCGGTGAACGACAGAACGCAAGCGGCGCTGTACGCCGTCAAACGCGGCTGGATTCGATTGCAGGATGAAGAAGAATAAACGCTGAAACTCATCAGCAGGAGATGCCGATGGATGCGGAAACGATGAACACCGAACAAGCTTTAACCTTTGCGGAAGTCATAGACGCCGCCGAAACGGAATACCAGCAGATTCAAAATGAATTGCGGGAAATCGCAATGCTCATTCGCCAAAGTTCCGATGAGGTGGAGAAACTTTCGCAGCGCAACGCCCAAATCAGCAATAAATTGCGGCTGATGGAAAGTAGCATTGATTCGATGCCGCGCGAGGATATTCAGGAAATTTACCGCAACGCGCAGGACACCCAAAATCGTCTGTTCATGATGCGCGGGCAGGTGGAACAGTTGCAGGGCAAGCAACAATATCTGGAACGGTACGCCAACCACCTCCGCTATATCATCGACAATTACCGCCGCCAAAGCCTTGCCGCCACCAACGGCGATTCCCCGAACACCACTGCCAACATCACCGCCGCCAGCAGCATGATGAACATCATCAATGCGCAGGAACAGGAACGGCTGCACCTTTCCCGCCAACTGCATGACGGACCCGCGCAATCGCTGACGAATTTGATTCTGCAGGCGGAAATCGTCGAGCGGCTGTTCGATAAAGACCCCTCGCGGGCGCAGGCGGAGTTGGGCACGCTCAAAGAAGCGGTGAATGAAACTTTCCAGAAGATTCGGGAATATATTTTCCAATTGCGCCCGATGATGCTCGACGACTTGGGCGTGATTCCCACGCTCAAGCAATATGTGCAGGAATTTGAAAATAAACACGAGAAGTTGGCGTGCAATTTGCTGGTTTCGGGCACGGAACGCCGCCTGCCGCCGCATATTGAGGTGACGGTGTTCCGAGTGATGCAGGCATTGCTCAACAATGTGGCGGAACACGCGCACGCCACGCAAGTAAGCATCAATATTGAATTGCACCGCGACCGCATCACCGCGAATGTCTCTGACAACGGCAACGGGTTTGATGTGCGCGAAGCGCTGGAAGAAGCCCCGAAACAGAAACATATGGGCATCATCAGTATGCAGGAGCAGATTACCATGCTGCACGGCGAAATATCGTTCGACAGTATGGTGGGGCAAGGCACAACGGTTACGTTCTGGCTGCCCTTTGATTGACCGCCACATACGCCGGGTGAAACGCGATTTTCGCCCGGCGTTTTTGTTTTTCCCCAAAAATCATCGCTTTTCAGGCATTTTCCCGACTGAATCAGGGAATCCCTCATAGAAAATCGCCCGCACATGCGGTATCCTAAAATTGTATAAAGGGCTAAAATCATCATTTGGATGGTTGAATTGTTTTCAAAGATAGAGGCAACCAATGATTAAAGTTAAAAAACGTGGACAAGGTTTGGTTGAATTTGCACTGATTTTGCCTGTTTTGGTGCTGATACTGCTCGGTATTGCTGAAGGGGCGCACGTGATTCAATCTTACATTGCGGCGCAAAATGCCGTGCGCGATGCCGCCCGATACGCCGTTTCCGGGAAACCGCTCAACAGCACGGGAGACCCGTGGACAATGGACCCGGCACAGCGGAAAGAGCTCATCAAGCAACAAGCCATCAGACGCTCGGCGGGAACGGCGTACAGCCGCGTCATCACCGATGTGACTCAATACAACACATTTTTAGACCGAAACGCATGCGATGCTACCTGTGCCGGCGTGATGGGCGTGCGAGTGGACTGGGTTCAATATGATGTGAACGGCACGCTGAAAATCATTCAACCCGACCACCCCGGCATTGAAGGCTCGGATGTGCAGGTCAGCCTCTATCATAATGTTGCCCTGTTCGACCCGATTTATGCCGCTATTGTGCCGAATGGCTATCTCACCATTCAGGCATCCATTGTGATGCGGAACGAGGGAGGGCAACCCATCACCGGCGCGCCACCACCCTTTGAAGGGGGCAGCGGCGGCAGTCCCGGCAGTGGCAGCGGCGGGGCGAGTACCAATCCGGTCATCGAAATTCAGGATGGTTCCACCCACCCGGCGGGAGAAACCATCTATATTCGCGTGCGTATGCACAACCCCAACGCAAGCTACAATGTGCTGGTAGACAATGTGCTGGTGGGACCGGTCACCACTGACCCGCAGGGGAATGCCATCATCCCCTACACCATTCCCCAAAACAAGCCGGTGGGGTCATACACGGTGGAATCACAAACGCCGGGCGGCACACAGGTTGCCGTCACTCTGCTCACCGTGACCCAACCCACGACACCCACCATCATCACCAATGGGGATATTTTGCCCTTCGGCAGCGTGCTGACTTATTCGCTCACCACCCATGCCCCGCTCACCAATTATAATATCGACCTGACCTACAGCGGTTCGACGGTTGCCAATCTGAACCCCCTTTCCACCGACGCCAACGGTGTTTCGGCATTTCCGGCGGGATATGAATCATACACCATCCCCAACAACGGCTCGCTGGCAGAAGGCTCATATGTCATTCGCAGTATGCTGACCAGCTCCGTGGTTGCCAGCCGCACGCTCACCTTCCGCCAGGGATGCATCAAAATCAATCAGGGGAGCTGTGGGGAAACCGTCACCACCCCCGGCGGGGTGTACCTGAATATTCTGATTCAAAAGCATGCCCCGAATCGAAGTTATATCATCAAACTGCGCAACACCGACACCGGCACGGACACCATCCTGAAAGCCGGTGAAACAACCGACGCTTTCGGGAACATCTATCTGGTGTACGCCCTGCCCGACACCATACCGGACGGCAATTACACGGTGCGAACGGAAGATGCGCAATATCCCGGCGCGGTGATTGCTCAAACGCCGCTCATCGTCAACACCCCACCCACGCCATACATCGCGGTGGTGGGGGGATACAGTTGGCCCGCGGGCAGTACCATCAATTTCCAACTGAGAAATCATTCGCCCAGCACCCAATACGATATTTATTGGGAAGGGCAGCTCATCATCAGCAATGCCGCCCCCACCGACGGCAACGGGGCGATTGACCTGCAATACACCATCCCCATCTCGACGCCGCAGGCATTCACCTACACCCTGCAATCCATTCCGAGTGGCACAACCGGCGCGTACACCGCCCAAAGCCCCAATATCGAAGTGATTCCCAAACCGTTCCTGCGCATCGCCGAGGGGAACACCCAGATTCCGGGCACACCCGTCACGGTGGAATTGCTCACGCACAACATCAATAGCCAATATTATGTGTATGTGGAAGAAGAAGGCTCGACGGCGCCGGGGCGCGCGCTGCCGCTCAACCCCGTCACCACCAACGGGATTGGTTACGCCACAATTCCGTACAATATTCCGGTGAACCTCTCTTCCGGCTCGGTGGTCACGGTGACATCATACCTTGACAGCCAATCGCCGAATGTGCCCACCGCGCAAACGGTCATCAATATTCTGGCGGCGGATTTGCAGATTGTCAGCATCGAAACGCCGTTGCAACCGGCATTCAACAGCACCATCCCCGTGACCGTGACGGTGAAAAACATGTCGTCCGTCACCATCACCAATAAATCCTTCGATGTGGATTTGTACATGGATCCGCCCGCCCAGCCCGATTTGGGGCGCGCACTACCGCCGGGCGACCAGAAAACATGGCTGTCGCCGCCGCTGGGCATCAATCAAACCCGCACCTTCACCACCACCATTCCGCTGTACGGCGCGTTTGACCACAAGCTGTACGCGCGGGTGGACACCTCAAACCGCGTGCCGGAAGGTGACCCGAATTGTCTGACCAACCCGTTGAGCAACGAATGCAACAATATCGCGTTCACCACCATCAAGCCGTCCACGTGCGAAATTCAATACGTGAACCAGAAAACCAATCCCAACCAAACGCTCGTCAACTGGAACATCATTGGCTTTGGCGATACCATTATGCCCACCGGAACACCGCCGACGGCGACCCCGACTCCGACCAACACCCCCACGCCGACCAACACGCCGACGCCAACCAATACCCCCACGCCGACGATGACCCCCACCCCGGGACCGCCGACGGCGACCCCCACCGCGACCAACACGCCGACAATTACGCCGACGCCGACCAACACCCCGCCCGTCACCTGCGGGTTGAACAGCGTCTACGTTTCGCCCAACGCAAGCCGCGCACCAAATTGGGACAAACCGAGAAACGCCTTTGCCGATGACAATTATTATGCGCAAGCCAAACCCAAGGAGGGGGCGGGACAATTTTTCGGATACGATTTCAGCGCCATTCCCGCCAATGCCACCATTCAGGGCATTGAGCTGCGGCTGGACTGGTGGGTGGAAAAGAACGAAAAGAGCCCGTATATGGACATTCAACTTTCGTGGGATGGCGGCAATACGTGGTCACCCATCAAAACCGCCAACAATATCAAAACCTCCGAGCATACCGATTTATTCGGCGGCTCAACCGATTTGTGGGGACACAGTTGGACGCGGGCGGAACTGAATAATCTGCGGGTGCGCATCACGCCGCATTCCACCGATAAAGACGGCAAAAAACCCAAATTCCGCATCGATTGGGTTCCCATCAAAGTTTACTATTGCGCCTCCGTGAATCGGATTGTCCCCAAAACCGAGGAATACGCGCAAAATGTGAATCCCACGCCCACCGCCGCCTTCTATCCCAACGGCGGCAATACCGGCGCGCCGGTGATGAGCCAACTCGGAACGTCGCCCGCGCTCGCCATTCCGGCGGCGCAGTTCATCCCCTTTGCCGTCAATGGCGATGTGATGACCCTGTATAACAACGGCTCCAGCACCGCCAGAAGCGACGATGCCAACGGCGGGTATCTGTTCGCGTACCATCAGATTTCCGGCAATTTCGATGTCCGGGTGCGCGCGCTGACCCAAAGCAAATACGACAACGGCACAACCCTCAGCTCATGGGCGAAGTTCGGGCTGGAAGTCCGCGCCGACCTCACCAGCGCCGCCGATAAACTCGACTGGACGCACACCAAAGGGAACAAACTGCAATACCTTTCCCGCACCAACGGCTCGGTGAAAGCCAATAGCAACATCGGGCAAAGCGGGCTGCCGGTATGGTTGCGCATCAACCGCAACGGCGATACCTTCACGATGTATTATTCCTACGACACCACCAATCCACCCACCAACTGGACGGTGGGGAAAACGGTCACGCTGGCGAATATGCCTTCATCCATCTATCTGGGCGTCATCAACGCTTCATACAGTTCCACGAAGAAAAACACGGTGACGATGGACGGCTATCAGGTTTGTGTCAACCCTGCGGGGGCGGCAAGCTGTGGCGAAGTCCGCGAAGCGGGCGGGCTGGTGGTGCTGAACGCCACCAATACCACCGGCAAAAGCAATGGCGCAGTGCAATGGCAAACCACAGCTCGCAACGGTAAAGTCGGCTACTGGATCCCCAACGGCAGCGGCAATTATTACACCTTCGACCCCAATGCGCCGGAGCTGAAATACCAAATTGATGTCACCAATCCGGGGCGATATTACGTCTGGGCATTGGGTTATTCGCCCAACGGCAGCGGAAACAGCGCCTTCATCGGGCTGAGCGGCACAACACCTTATGATAACCTCACCCAGAATGCCACCGGCACGATGGCGTGGACAAATACGGGACAAAATACCGGCGCCGGCTATTACATCGATATTAATGCCGTGGGCACGGTTGACCTGAGCGTCTGGGCGCGGGAGGACGGGTACGAGTTGTACCAAATTTTGCTCACCACCGATGCCAACTTTGTGCCGGACATCAACACCGATTACACCCAGTCGCAATGTTCCGGCGCGGCAGGCTCAACCGACCCGCCACCGGGATTGCTGCAATGTACCTCGGCAATCGTGAACGGCGATTTTGAAGATGACAGTCTGATGTCCGCTTGGGGCTTCGCCGGTATCTCCGAGCAGGTGACGCGCACCAGTTTGCCCCACTATTTCGGACCGGGGCAAAGCTTCAGTATGCTCCTGCCCGACACCAACGTCTTCGGGTTGCCGCGCCATCCGTACCTGTATCAGGATTTCACCATGCCGGCGTGGGTACTCACCCCAACGCTGACCGGCGGGACGAGTCTGAATCTCACCCTGCATGTGGCGGTCAATCCCGAAGGAAGCCCCGACCCCGACCCGCTCTTCGCGTCGGTGCGCAACCAAACCGGCGCGCCCATCACCAATTACACCCCCATCACCGTCACGCTGGGTAATCAGCCGCCATACATTGACCCGAACAACCCCAACCCCGATAACAGTGAATGGGTGCAGCAGAAAATCAATCTGGCAAACGGGTTCAACAACCCCGCCGATTTATTGAGCTTCACCGGGCAACCGTTGCGATTGTATTTCAACGCGCCCAACCCCAACAACACGGACAGCACCCGCTTCTATGTGGATAATGTTGACCTGCAAGTGTGTACCCAACAGCCCACCCCGGAAAGTTTCAGCACCAAAGTCGCGGGCGATGTGCGGGTCTTCCTGAACGGTGTGCCCACCGAAAAACCGGGGGTCTATGTTTGGATTTACGCAATTGACGGCACGATGGCAAAAACCTATACTATCCAAGACTCAACCTTTAGTTTCTACGATTTACCCGCCGCACCGGGCGGCACACAATATGTACTGTACGCCGAATACTGGGAAAATAACACCTTCTATTCCGCCTCAACCGTGCTGATTCTCACGCCGGGGCAGATTATTGATAACATTTCGTTGCTGTTGTTCTAACGCAAAAAGGATGTTGGTATGAACACAACAACATTACGCATGAAAAAGCTGTCAAAATTAATGCTGATATTGTTCACGGCAATTGCGGCGGCGGTCGCGCTGACCGCCGTGATTGCCCGCGCCGTTCAGCCGAGCGAATTCGACACGCCCAACAACTTTTCCCGCACCGCCAAAGCCGGATACGCCTCCGGTCCCGCCTTCATCAAATCCGATGGGAGCACCCTCGGCATCGTGTGGTCGGACGGGGCGAACACAAATTACGCCGGCACGAAATATTACGGCAACATCTACCTCAAAAGCGGCGATGAACTTGACGATTATTGGCGTGAAAAAATCAAAGTGTTTACCGCCACCAATAACGATTGGGGAGTTGACCCCGCCTTTGTCTTCGACACCTACGCCATCGATACCATCCATGTGGTGTGGGCGCAAGCCACCGGCTGTAACGGCGATTTGCTCAACTGCGATTTCATCTCGATTCAGTATGCCCAATGCGATGTCTCGGAGGATTACAACACCTGTGACTCCCCGCAAGAAATTTTCGGCGGGAACACCGGGCAGAAGTTCCGCCGTCCCGCCATTGCGCAGGACGATTTGGGCAATTTACATGTGGTTTGGACGGATGAAAACAGCAACAGCATCTATTACAGCCGGGGGGTGAATCCGACCCAGCCCGGCGGACCAACGTGGACTTCCGCCACCCTCGTGGCAGATGCCCCCGGCGGGAAAAGCCCGCAACTGGCTTTCGCCAACGGACGGCTGCACATGGTGTGGGACGCGGAAAGCGCGGGAACCATCAACTACCTGTATGACGATAATCTCACCAACGATGTCCTCGCCAAATCCGACGCACTCGCATCGGTGTGGTCTTTCCTCCCCTTTGGCGACTATACCGGCGCGAATCCCGGCTCACCGAGCATCGCCATTGTTGACCCGACATCCAACATACTATACATCGCCTTTGATATGGCAGACCCCAACAACCCCAACAACTTCGCGTTGGGGTATAGTCGTTCCACCGACAATGGCGACGGCTGGACGCCCATCCGCGACATTCCAACCGCGAAGAGTGACGGCACATTCACCACCTTCCAAACCGACGAAAGTAGAATCGGAAGTGATTTTGGCGGATTGCAACCCACGCTGGCAATCACCTACACCGGTTCAATGACCTACATCAATGTGGTGTGGCAATCGGATGTTTTTGAGGGAGAGGGCAATGTCTACGAAGTCTTCCACGCCGCCCGCGTCATCACCAGTACAACGGTGGGGTTTGACAAACCGTGGACAACCCCGTTCACCCTCACCAACCCCGTCGGCGGCGTTCCGCGAGTTGCCGGCACCAACGGCGATTCAGTGATGCCCACCTTCACCATCAGCGACCCGAACAACGGCGGGGGGGACAAAATGCATCTGGCGTATCTGGAAACGCCACCGAACGCAAACACGCTAGACGCCTATTATCGCGGCATCATTGCCGGCACCATCGACCCGGCATACCTGCTGGATTCGGACACATTCGCCGTCACCCACGCCGTCACCCCCACCCAGATTATCACCAGCATCCGGAATTTGCCGCCGCAAACCATCCGCTACACGTTGCGCATCACCAACAGCGGCAATTTGAATGCGGTGGGGGTCGGCATCACCGATACATTCAATCTGCCGTCGCTTATCAGCAACATCAGCAAGCCCACCGGCGGCGCAAAGCTCATCACCGCCACAAAAACCATCACCTGGAATGGCGATTTAGCCGCCAACAGCGGCATCACCATCGAATTCACCGCCACCACCACCAACTTGGTGCTACCCGTCACCATTCTCAACACTGCAAAATTGTGGAACATTGCCAGCGAGGGCAAAACCGGCAACGACAAAATCATTATCAGTAAATCGGTTGCAACGCGCTATCAGTTGTATACCACTTATTTGCCGCTGGTATTTAAATAGAATATATGAAACTAAACCTTCGCCGCAGCGATATTATTTTAATACTCGGTTTCTGGGTTGTCGGGTGCGCATTATTGGGCACAGTGGGCTACTTCATTCTGTATCCCGGTATCTTCACGCCGCAACCCGCGCCCGCCCCCGCCGAAGCCGTCATCGTGCCGCAAGCCACGGTGACGGTGACCTTTTCGCAAGTGACCGCCAAAACGATGCAAGCCGCAACGCAGGCGAAGCTGGCGCAATGGGCGACGGACGCGCAATTGTTCGCCATTGCCGCCACGTGGGAGAATGCCACGCTCACTTCGGTGGGCGAGCCGACATACTGGACGTATCGCTATTATTCGCCCAGCCGAAAACGCTTCTTTTTCATCACCGTGAACCCCGACGGCAGTGTGATGGGCACAACCCACGGCGCACGAGTTTACAACGCGCCGGAAAGTTTATCCCCCGAACAGTGGCGCGTTGACAGCGTGGAAGCGGTGAATATCTGGCTGAATTACGGCGGCGAAGCGATGATTTCCGCCCTGCCGGGGATACAGGTGGTGGCGCAATTGCAGGTCAGTGAACCGGGTGCGCCACTCCGGTGGACGGTAGCGGGGTATGATGAAAATACCAAAATGTACCATACCGTGTTTATTGATGCGCAAACCGGCGCGGTGACGAAAATCGCCACCAGTTTGCGGCAGGAGTAATCTTTCCGGGGCAATGGCACAGAAGCAAGTGATGCGTCATTGCGAGGGCGTAGCCCGAAGCAATCTCCGTCCCCCACTGATGGGGATTGCTTCGCCTTCGGCTCGCAATGACAATGACCATCATTTATGGTCGAGCCACTCCCCTTTCTCACAGCCATCACCGATGGGAGAACTGTATGAAACGTGTATTTGAGCAGGGACAACCCAAAAAAGAACGCGCCCAAAGCATGGTCGAAATGGCGCTCATTGTGCCGATTCTGGCATTAATGCTGTTGGGGCTGTTTGAAGTGGGCTATGCCATCTGGGGCGCGCTCACCCTGGCGAGTGTTGACCGTGAAGCCACCCGCTTCGCCATCAAACCCGGCGCGCTCGATTTTCAGGAAATCACCCCCAATGAAATCGGGTACAATAATGTGATTACCCACGCGCTGGTTGCCAACGCCGGGCAGTTGCGCCTGAACGATTATCTGTTCAACGGCGGCGGCACACCGGACGACCCGCGCGCGGCGATCATCGTCACCCATATTGTGGTGGATACCGAAGCGCCGTGCAAAGGGGCAAATTGCTATGATACCTGCTCGCCGGACGACCCCATGGATGATTTGATTCTGGAACCCAATATGCCCAATTACGGCTACCTGCGCTACACGTATCCCCCCACATCCGCCGTGCAGTCTCGGCTTGATACGAGTGCGCTGGCAGCCAAATTGAAGCAGGATAATGACCAATTCAACTGTCAGTTGGCGCGCAAGGGGGTGGTGGGCAACTGGTCGAAAAACTCGGTGGTGGTGGTGGAGATGTTTTACGAGCAACCGCAACTGCTGGGCGTGCCGCTGATGTCGTGGATTTTGAATCCCTTCCCCCTCTATTCCCAAACCACCATGCGGATTGACTCGCAAGACTTGGCGCGTTGTGAAGTCTACCCCATCGCTTTGAGAAACACTACATTGCAGGGCTGGGTGGAACAGGGTTCAGACGAGCGGGACATCTGGAATGGGGGCGGCGGCGGCGCACGGGGATGGTTGACGTGGACGCAAACACCCACCGCAGATTATCTGGCAAAAGAGCTGAAAAACCCTCGACTGGCGACAAACGATTACGAAGACCCAACCGATGCCTCGGATACGATGTTGAACACGGGTGATTGGATTTCATCACTTGCCGGAAATAACAATACCTCAAGTGTTCGAGCGCAACTCGACATCCTCAAAAATCAGCCGATAATGGTTCCCGTGTGGGATTTATATCAGGGAGACAGCTATCGCGTGACGCAATTCGCGCTGGTAGAAATTACCGACTATTGTTTGGACAGCGGCAACACTTGCAGTTACGCGGGGCATCCGAGCTTCAATGGCTACATCACCGCCCGATTGATTGACAAAAATGTTGATTATGCATGTCCCGGCAACGGATTTTAGACGAATCAGATTAACGGGGTGAAGTCTGCCTCACATATGGAGTATGGTTATGTGGCAAAAACTACATGAGAAATTCTTCCCGGTTTCCGGCGCAGAAAAAGGGCAAAGCCTCATCATTCTGGTCTTTTCGTTCATCGGATTGGTTGCCCTGCTTGGCTTGGGCATTGATGCCGGCATGGTGTACATCGAGCAAACGTCACTCTCACGGGCGGTGGATGCCGCCGCATTGAGCGGGGTCACGGAATTGAACAACGAGGAAGAAGCCGCACTCCGCGCCATCGAATATTTGGGGTTGAACAATTACGATTTAGCCGATTCAAATATCTACATTCGGGGCTGTGTCAGCGACATCAACAACTACTTCAACGCAGATGGAAGCTGGTGTCAAACGCCGAATTGCGGCAACGACAACGACCCCACCCAGATGGTCAACGTGCCGGACAACGTCAGCGATCCCAACTGGTATTACCCGTACCGAATCACCGACCCGAACGACGCCAACGTGACCAACGTCTTCCAAATTGATACCTACACATACCAATCCGACCACGCTTCCGCCTGCAATCCGGCGGTGGGCGTGCTGGGGGAAGCGAATAAAATCGGCATCACCGGCACAGTGAAGGTTGATATGAACTTCTTCCAGCTTCTGGGGCGTCCGTCGGTGGATGTGGTTTACCACGCCGTCGCCCAAAACCTCGACAGCATCGACGCCGCCGTCGTCCTCGACCGCTCCGGCTCGATGGAATTCGACCCGGTGTGCTACGGCTGCTGGGAACGGCGCGACCGCCTGCCCACCAACGACCCCAACTACCTTTCGGAAGCGTCCACCGCCGGCGATGTCCCCCGCTACTCCCGTTTCTACGACTATCCCGCCAACGGGGTCATCTACCCGCTGGGGCTGTCCGACGGCTTTGCGAACATCAACCGGGTGCGTGCCTGCACCACCCCCACCTATGATGCCGACCAAGATTTGCCCACCCCGACCAATCTATATGCCTTCAACTACGCCGATACCGCCTACACCGACAGTAACAATTTCCATTACACGGTGATGGAAGCGGAACTCTATTCCCTCAACCCCAACCCCGCCGACCCCGAATTGCAGGCGTCCGGCAAAGGGTATTGGGCGCTCCAACGTGGGGAAGGGAACTATTCCAGCGAAAGTACCCCTTATTACGCTTCCACCGGAACGTCCATTGATACACGAGGGGCGCATATGGCATATCACCCCTCCATCCTCGGCAGTCAGGGCGCAATTTACGGCAAACACGCCACGTTGGCGGATGCCCAATCCGGTAATTCCCCGTGGCTGGAATACGATTTTCAACTCTACCAGCAGGCAGGCTGGACAACCGGCACCACCGGCTACATTTGGATGCGCGTCCATGCCGGGCGCGGAGTGGACATTGACGGGGCATGGTGGCGTGACCCCAATCCGTTTGATGCCTATTGGACACTAACCACCGTTTCCAACCCGTTTGAAGTGCGCCTGCCGCCCACTACCGGCATTCAAACTATCACCGACAATTCAGGCAACAGAGTTTTCGACAGCGCTGCATGGCGTTGGTTGCGCGTCGGCTCATTCACCATTGATACCACCCGCAGTTACCGACTGTACATCTTTGCCGGAAGCGCCGGCTACAGCATTGACCGCATCGTCATCACCGATAATCCTTCTACCAGCGGGGATAACGGCAGCGGCAGTGCCCTCAATCCCCCCGGCTCGCTTGATGTTCGCGTGGACGCGGTCAACGCCGCCTCGGCATACCGTGCCGCCTGCGACATCTGCAATGTGGAATACGGGGAAAATATCACCGATTTGAATCAATGTACCTTCTACCCCACCCTCACCCTGATGAACAAACCGAAAGACAACCGCACCGACCCCATTTTCGACGAGTGGGAAATGCCGTTGCGGAAATCGAAAGAAGCCATCAAATTTTTCATCAGCCGATTAGACCCGGAACGGGACCAAGTGGGGTTTGTTTACTACAGTTCCTCCGGACGAAAGAAAACGGAACTCGCCTGTAAACGCGCTGCCGCCTCACAGGGCATCAATTGCAGTACCGGCACCAATCCCATCAGCTACACCACCGTGCTGAAAAATGTGGAAGAAACACGCGCCAGCGGCGGCACACCCACCGCCTACGGGATGAAAGACGGCTTGGAAATATTGGGCTTTCAGGTAGCCCCCGGCAACCCCGGCAACTTCGATACCCTGTGCGACGGGTCACCCAATTCATCGTGCTCGCGCGGCGGGGGGGCGCAGAAAGTGCTCATCCTCCTCACCGACGGGAACCCGAACAGCACCAATTGGGGCAACGGTTGCTCCAGCGCCACCGCTCCGGCGTGGCCCGCCAATAATAATGCCTCATATCGCTGCCCACTGGAATACGCGAGAAAAGCCTCACAAGCGGGAATTACCGTGTATACCATCGGGTTGGGGTTTGGGGTTGACCGCGACTGGCTGAAAGAAGTGGCTCGGCTGGGGAACGGGCAAGCCTACTTCAGCGCCAGCGGCGGGGATTTGAATATCATCTTCAACCAGATTCTATCGAATATTTACGTGCGGCTGATTCAATAGCAAGGAGCAGGGAGCAAGGAGCAAGAGGGACAAGGAGAGGAAATGTTATCGCAAGGCGCGTTTTTCGCGCTGAAGCGCAATCAGAGGTTGCTCTCCCCTTGCTCCCGGCTTCCTGCTTCTTATTCTTCATTATGTATACTTTTCTCCCATTTTCCTTGACAATTTCACATAACATGGTATCATAAAATTGCTAGCGCCCTTTTTGGAATACCCATTAGGGAGGAAACAGAACCATGCGACGGAGTCTATTTATCATCATTGGCGTTG
>JAJRSQ010000346.1 GCA_024278725.1 Chloroflexota bacterium | reverse complement strand
TGGATGCGAGCTTCCCCCCGTTTGAGACGCTGGATGCCGCCGGAAACGTCGTCGGGTTGGACGCCGACATCGCCCGCGCCATCGCCGCCGATTTGGGCGTGCGCGTCGAATTTGCCAACATCGGTTTCGATGGGCTGTACGATGCGCTGACCGTCGGGCGGGTGGATGCGGTCATCTCCGGGCTGCCCATCGACCCCCTGCGCACCCGTGAGGCGGCATATTCCACGCCATATTTCAACGCCGGGCAAACGCTCATCACCACCCGCGCCGATGTGCAATCGGTGGCGGATGTGGCGGGCAAAACGGTGGCGGTGGAGTGGGGGTCGATGGCGGAGCTGGCGGCGCGCAACCTGCGCGACTCGGTGGACGGGGTGACCATCGCCCCGCAGCCTGAACTTTCCTCGGTTTTGGCGGCTGATTTGGCAATTGTGGACGGGGTGACGCGATTGCAACGCCCGCAAGCCCGCACCATCGCCATATTGGATGACAATTTTTTTGCCGTTGCGGTGCAGGTGGAAAACCGGGCGTTGCTGGCGGAAATTAATCGCACGCTGGCGGCGCTCCGCGCGGAGGGAACAATTTGCGGGTTGCTGGTTCCCCGCAGCTCATTTCCCCCCTTGCCGGATGTGGCTGATTGTTATGCCCGAAAAGGCACGAGCATTTTTTCAAAATAAACCGCATTTGTGATATAATACGCCTTAATATTTTTTAATGAGGATAGATTATGCCCCCCGAACCGACACAAGATTGGAGTTCTGAGGAAGTTGACATATCAAAACCGAATGTGGCTCGGATTTATGATTATCTTTTAGGCGGATACCATAATTTTGAAGCTGATCGCCGGTTGGCGGAACAAATGCTGCAAGTATTCCCGGATGCCAAAGTGAACTCGTTCATCAATCGCGCTTTTTTGCACCGGGCGGTGCGTTTTATGGCGGAACAGGGGATTCGCCAGTTTTTGGACATCGGTGCGGGTATTCCCACCATGAAAAATACCCACGAAGTCGCGGCAGAAATCATCCCCGATACGCGGGTCGTTTACACCGACATCGATTCCATCGCCATTGCCCACAGCAAAGCAATTTTGCGGGACAATCCGAATGTGGACGCTTTCTGGGCGGACGCGGCGGACGTTGAAGTGATTCTCGACCATCCGATAACGAAGCGGTTGATTGATTTTAGTCAGCCGGTGGGGATTTTGTTGATTTCGGTTGTCCATTACATCACCGACGATGAGAAAGCAGCCCGTCTGATAGATAAATTGAAGGCGGCGATGTCGCCCGGCAGTTGTATGGCAATCACCCACAGCACGCTGGAAGGCTACCAAACCGAATCGACCGAGGAAGCCGACCGGCTGTTGAAGCTCGCTGCCAGCGCGCGCCACCGTACCCGTGCGGAAATTAAACAATTTTTCGACGGGTTGGAGATTGTTCCGCCGGGGGTGGTCTTCTCTCAACTGTGGCGACCGGATACGGACGAAATTCCATTCGAGAATCAACCGTGGCGAGCTGTTGGCTATAGCGGGGTTGGACGAAAAGTGTAACATACACGGCGGCGATGGCACTCGCCGCCGTTTTTTGTTGCGTTATTTTACGGGTTTTGCCACCACAATGACGCGATGGGTGTTGTCGGTGTAGGGCCAGCACGTCACCATCGTGATGCGTTCATCAGTGGTGGGGGCGATCCATTCGGCGTTCTTTTTGCGCACCGCCAGCGGTTCGCCCTTTTCTTTCACAATGGTTTTCAATTCTATGGTGTAGGTGAACACCCCGCCGGCGGTGAAAACCTGTACTTCATCCCCCACTTCCACATTCACCAAATTCTTGAAAACTTCCCCTTTGATATTGTGATGCCCGGCGAAGACCGTATTTCCCGGCGCGCCCGCCAGGGCAGACGTGTTGTGCCAGCCGACGGCATAATCCGCCACGTGCCAAATGCTGAACCGTTGCCCGTTCTGCTCCACAATATCCCAACCCACCGGAATGATATTTGAATCAATGCCCACCGCCGGAATCACCAGCCGGATGGGCACATCGGGCACAGTTGCCGCCTGAAGGGAAGTGGGCGGCGGGGCGGCATCGGTGACGGGGGGCGGGGCGGGAATGGCGGCGGGCGGACGCATGGTGTTCGCTTCCAGCACCACCGGCGTGGGGTCGCTTTCGTTGGGGGTGTCGGGCAGAATGCTCGGCGGGGCGACAACCGGCGTCGCCGTGGGCGTCGGGTTGACGGTTCCGGCGGAGCGCGTCGGAGAGGGGGTGGGGGACGGGACAGCCCAGGGGGTGCTGGACGGTGTGGGGTTCACATATACCACCAACTGCCGTGTGGGTGTCGGCGTACTGGCGATGCCCAAAATCGGGTTCCAGTTGGCTTGCATATCCTGCATCGCCCAAAAGAAAACTATTGCAGCAAGAATAACCGATGTCCACACAAAGCTGGCGAACATCAGCGCGACCTGTTCCAACATTAATTGGGTTTGCGAGATTCGTTGCATAGGCTACGTTTTCGTCTCCTGTTGTGCCATCACTGCCAAAGCGATGACCATGACGACGAGCGAATATACCTGCACAATCCGGTATCCATCGCCAATGGTGTCCGGCAGGGCGAAAAAGGGGTCGAGCAACAAACGGGATGCGGCAACCAGAATCACCATCAGCACGAATAAAAACCCCGACCAGCGGGTATGTTTCCGCAATACCCACAGCACCGCTAAAATCAGCAGCGACGCGCCGACAACATACAGGTGCGCCGGGTGGCGCGTCTCGCCGAATTGTGTCACCGCCCACGGGACATTGCTCGGTGTGCCGAGGGTCTGGCTGCCCAGAAACGCCCCCACACTGCTGATTGCCAATCCCAGCGCAATGCCGGGCGCGCTCGCGTCGGCAACTTCGCCGAGCGATAACTTGGCGCGATAGATGTATACCACTGCCGCAATCAATCCGAATAGCACCGCTTCCGGCACGCCAATGGCATTAATGGTGAGCGCAAACGCTTGCAACGGCGCGTCGGCGTATGATTCCCAGTTGGTCAACACATACCAAAATCGCCCGCCGAGCAGCGCCGCCAGAAACACGTACAATCCGATGTTGTACGAATGGTCGCCGTCCAACCCGCGCCGCTCCAACTCTTTGCCGCTAAGCCACATCACCGCCCAGAAGCCGACCAACGTCAGAAAAGGGTAGGATGGGATGGTTGCCGGTCCGATTGAAATGAATGGTTGCATTTATAGCTCCGGCACTTTGGAAATGACGTAGGCTTTGTTGACCGCGCCGGTGAAGATTTCGCTCACAATGCCGTTGCTGTCAATGAACACCGTGGTGGGCAAGCCCAAAACGTTGTATGCTCTGGCGGCAACGCCGTCCACATCGAGCAGCACGGGGTAGGTGACGCCGAATTCCCGCATGAAACCTTCCACATCGCCCCCATCCTGCGAGGTCATATTCACACCGAGGATGACCAGTTTGTCGCCCAATTCGCGGTGGGTGGCTTGCAGGTCTGGCGTTTCAGCGCGGCAGGGAGGACACCATGTTGCCCAGAAGTTCACCAGCACGGGTGTGCCCCGGAAATCGCTCAGGTTCACGGTTTCGCCGGTGGTGCTGACGAGCGTGATTTCCGGCGCGGGATGCCCTTTGACGGGCGCGGGCGCGAGCGAGCCATCGGCGGGCAGGGCAGGGGGGACGCGGTTGGCAACAATCCATCCGCCGCCAAATACAATCACCGCGCCCAATAAAATAAGCCAGAGCTTCAGCGCCGGTTGTTGTTTCGTCACTACGGTCATGTCATCACCTCAATTTAACTATAGAAAAGTATGGTGGTTTTGTCAAACTCATCCGATTTCCGGGCACGGCTGTTGCAAAGTAAATTTTAAGGTTGCCGGTTTTCATGATTTTATGCCGCAGGGGCGATTTGCGAGCCGCTCTTACGCATTTTCATCCGGTTTTAACGAAAATCGGTGGCGTTGTAGGGGCACGCTGCAGCGTGCC